>JBAUUM010000488.1:0-1528 GCA_049582705.1 Actinocatenispora sp. | reverse complement strand
GCCGTACGGCGCGCTCCCTGGGAGGAGGGTCCGCGCGCCGAAATGCCCCGGGCCGGTGACCCGGCCCGGGACACTCCCGGTTCGTCGACGGTGCGCCCCCCGGCACCCGTCAGGACGGTCGTGGGGTCAGGAGTCGCCGATCCGTACGCCCTTGGCGGTGTAGGTGTCGCCGCTCGCGTCACCGTGGACGCTGACCTTGTCGTGCACGGCGACGTCGGATGCGTCGGCGTCCTTGCCCTTGCTGTGGTACTTGGTGTCGCCGCTGGTCTTCCAGGTGAGTTTGTAGCCGTCACGCGAGGACACGGTCAGCGAGCCGTTACTCACCGCGGTGACTTCGCCGCGCTGTACGGCGACGGTCTTGTCACCCTTCTTGGTGTGCACGGTGACCTGCCCGTGCTCCACGTGTCGGCGCAGGTAGCGGCGCAGACGGGGATGGTTGCCGTGCTTGCCGTCGTGGCCCGATGACGCGTCCGCGCTCGAACTGGCACTGGGCCCGGGCGACGCGCTGGCCTCGGTGGCGCCGCAGCCGGCGAGGGCCATCAGACCGAGCGACCCGGTGGCGACAACGGCGAGAACGTGACGCTTCATTGTTCCTCCAAGTGTGTGGGACACCCTGAAGCCTGCCCCCGCGATACGAGCCGTTCGTCAGGTCAATGTTCGGGTTGTGTCAAGACCCGAGGGTTCGTCCGCCGGTACCCGTGGCGGCAGGACGACCGTGAAGCGTGCGCCGCCCTCCGCGGCGTGACCGGCCTCGATCCGACCACCGAGCCGGGCGACCAACCGGGCGGCCAGGGCCAGCCCGAGGCCGCTGCCGACCGGCCGGATCCCCCGGTACTTCTGGTACAGCCGGCCACGCTCGAACGCGTTCGCCAGGTCGTCGTCGGACAGGCCCGGGCCGCCGTCACGTACCTCCAGTACCGCGCCCTCCGGTCGCCGACCGACCGCCACCACCAGCGGCGCGCCCGCCGGTACCACCCGGAAAGCGTTCTCCAGAAGACCGTCCAGCACCTGACGCAGCCGGCCCGGATCGATGCGTACCGGGACGGGCGTGTCGGACAGCTCGGACCGCAGCGCCACGTCGGCCTCGGCGCACCGGTGCCGCCACGCGGAGACGGCGGCGTTGGCCAGGTCGACCAGGTCGACGTCCACCACCTCGATGCTGAAGTCCTGCGCGGACAACCGCGCCAGCGCCAGCAGGTCGCTGACCAGCCGGTCCAGCCTGGCGGACTCGGCGAGTACGGTGCGGCCCGCGTCCCGCACCGCCGGGGCCTCCGACCCGGGGAGCACCCCGTCGGCGAGCGCCTCGCCGTACCCGCGGATCGCCGTCAGGGGCGTACGCAGCTCGTGGGAGACCGACAGCAGGAAGTCCCGCTGCCGTCCCTCGCTCTCGGTGAGCGCCCCGGCGAGGCCGTTCAGCGCGAGGGACAGCTCGGCGACCTCGGCGGGCGGGGCGACCTCCAGCCGTACGGACCGGTCCCCGGCGGTCAGCTGCCGGGCCGCCCCCGCCGCCCGTCGGATCGGCCGGGAC
>JBAUUM010000487.1:0-19961 GCA_049582705.1 Actinocatenispora sp. | reverse complement strand
GGGGCAGACCGCGGAGCAGCCGGCCGTCCGGGACCGCTCGGCGGAGCCGCCGACCGGCCCCTGGCCGGGTCCTGCCGGGCCACCGTCCACCGGGCAGGGCCCGAACGAGCCGCCCCCTGGCGCGGTGCCGCCCCCTGGTGGGGTGCCGGCGCCGACCGTGCCGGTCTCCGGTGGCCGGGCCGGCCGCAACCTGCCGGCCGCGATCGGTGTCGGCGTCGGGCTGGGCGCTGTGGTACTGGCGTCCCTGTTCATCTGGCGACCGGCCTTCCTGATCGTGCTGATCGCCGGCGTGGTGCTCGGCACCTGGGAGATGGTGCGGGCGCTCGGCCGGGCGACGGAGCCGGCGAAGCGGGCCCGCCCGCCGCTGGTGCCGCTGGTGGTGGGCGCGCTGGCGATGGAGGTACTGGCCTGGTTCGGCGGTCTGGAGGCGCTCACCGTCGGCCTGGTGTTCACCGTGGCCGCTGTCCTGATCTGGCGACTGGCGGACGGCCCCGCGGGCTATCGGCGGGATGTCGCCGCGGCCACCCTCGTGGCCTGCTACGTGCCGTTCCTCGCCGGGTTCGGCGTACTGCTCGCCCGCCCGGAGGACGGCGCCTGGCGGGTGGTGCTCGCGCTCGCCATGGTGGTGTGCAGCGACACCGGCGGCTACGCGGTCGGCGTGTTCCTGGGCAAGCACCGGATGGCCCCCGTGATCAGCCCCGGCAAGTCCTGGGAGGGTTTCGCCGGCTCGGTCGCGGTGAGCGCACTCGCCGGTGCCCTGATCCTGCTGCTCGGTTTCGACCGGCCCTGGTGGTACGGGGTGGTGTTCGGTGTCGCTGTGAGCCTCGCCTCGGTACTGGGCGATCTTGCCGAGTCACTGCTCAAGCGGGATCTGGGCCTCAAGGACATGGGTCACCTGTTGCCGGGGCACGGTGGCGTGATGGATCGCCTGGACTCGATCCTTCTTGCCGTGCCGGTGGCCTTCGCCCTACTCAGCGTGCTCCTCCCGTCAGGTGGCTGACGGGTGGGTGATCGGGACCCTGCCGGGGCGGGCATCGATGCACGGGCGTGGGACACTGGCACAGTCATGACAGCCCTGCCACTGATCGCCGAGCCACGCGACCGGCGCCGTCCCCCCGCACCCCGGCATCTGGCCGACCTCGACATGGCGGCCCGCCGGGCCGCAGTCGCCGCTCTCGGTGAGCCCGCCTTCCGCGCCAACCAGCTCTCCCAGCACTATTTCGGCCGGCTGGTGGACACCACGAGCGAGGATGTCGCCGACCGGCTCACGGACATCCCGGCCGCGTCACGCGCCGGGTTGGTGTCCGCGCTGCTGCCGGTCCTGACCCGGCCGGCGCGGGAGCTGACCGCCGACGACGGGGCGACCCGCAAGACGGTGTGGCGGCTGCACGACGGAGCGCTCGTGGAGAGCGTGCTGATGGGCTACCCGGACCGGGCGACGGTCTGTGTGTCCTCCCAGGCCGGTTGTGGCATGGCATGTCCGTTCTGCGCCACCGGGCAGGGTGGTCTGACCCGTAACCTGTCGACCGGTGAGATCGTGGAACAGGTTGTGGCGGCAGCCCGTCAGACAGCGACCGGTGGTCTCGCCGGCGCACCGGCCCGCCTGTCCCACGTGGTCTTCATGGGGATGGGGGAGCCGCTGGCGAACTACGCTCGGGTGGTCGCGGCCGTGCGCCGGATCACTGAGCCGCCCCCGCGTGGTCTGGGCCTCTCCCAGCGGCATGTCACAGTGTCGACGGTGGGTCTGGTGCCAGCGATCAGGAAGCTCATCGACGAAGAGATGAACGTCACTTTGGCCGTCTCGCTGCACGCACCTGACGACGGCCTGCGCGACGAGCTGGTACCGGTGAACAACCGGTGGAAGGTGGCCGAAGTACTGGACTCGGCATGGGACTATGCGTCGCGAACCGGACGACGGGTGTCGATCGAGTACGCAATGATTCGGGATGTGAATGACCAGCCATGGCGGGCGGACCTGCTGGGCCGGCTGCTGTCCCAGCGGCTGGCACACGTCAACCTCATCCCGCTCAACCCGACTCCTGGCAGTCGGTGGGACGCGAGCCCCAAGCCGGTCGAGCGGGAGTTCGTGCGGCGGTTGCGGGAGGCAGGTGTGCCGACCACCGTGCGGGACACCCGAGGTCGGGACATTGACGGTGCGTGTGGACAGCTTGCGGCTGCGGAGGTGGACGAGTGAGTCAGCAGGGTCAGCGGTTCCGCCGACGCGCACTGCGCCGTGGTTACAAGGTCGACGAGGTCGACGAGTTCCTGGACCGCGTCGAGTCCACGCTGGCCGGTAGCCCCCTCGGCGCTCCGGTCGGTTCCCGTGACGTCCACGACTTCGTCTTCCGGGTCAGGTTCGGCGGCTACGACGAGTGGCAGGTCGACATGCACCTCGACCGCGTCGAGCGGCAGCTCGCGGCCCTTGAGGAGGGCGGCGGCATGCCACCGGCCGAGCCGGCCCAGTTGCCGCCGGGCCGCGACATGTACCCGCCGCTGGAGGCGCATCCGCACCACGACGAGATGGCCCGGCCGCAGTACGACGAGATGTCGCGCCCGCAGTACGACGAGATGCCCCGTGCCCCGCGCAACAACGACGAGCCCACGATGGTCCGGCCGGCGCGTGCCGCGGCCTCGGTACGCGGGGCGGAAGGCGGCATGCCGCCGCAGGGCGGTCCGGGACGTCCCACGCCGGGTGCTCCGGGACCCACGCCGGGAGGGCGCGCGCCGCACGGCCAGTCGCGCCACCCGATGCAGCAGAACGAGGACTTCACCCAGAAGCTGCCGCCGGTGGCCGATGGTGGCTTCGAGCCCGGCCCGGCCTCGGGCGGTCGTCGCTTCGACCGCGAAGGATCCCGCTACGAGTCCGAGGGCAACCGACACGACGCCGCCCGCTACGAGGACACCGGCCGGTACGAGGACACGGGACGCTACGAGGAGCCCGGCCGGTACGAGTCCGACGGCGGTCGCCGTGACGCGGGCCGCTACGAGTCGGAGAGCCGGCGCGACGCCGGCCGGTACGAGTCGGAGGGCAGCCGGCACGAGGCGGGCCGGTACGAGCCGGAGCCGGGTCGCTACGAGCCCGAACCGGGCCGGTACGGCTCGGAGGCCCAGCAGTTCGAGCCGGAACCGCCGAGGTTCGAGCCGCACCGTGGCGGCGGCACGGCGTACGACGCCCGGCCCGGCGGCGGTTACGGCGCCGAGCCCCGCCGGTACGAGCCGGAGCCGGCGCGCTTCGACCAGACGGCGGCCGACCTGCGTGGCCAGCCGATGGAGCAGGGGCATCCCGGCGGGTACGAACAGCACCAGCAGGGCGGCGGGCGCTTCGAGACGGGATTCGAACCCGGACGGCACGGCAAGGTCGACATGACCACGGAGATCCCGGCCGCGGACTCGCCGTTCACGCCGGACGACCTGCACCACCTCGACCAGGTCCGCCGCACGTTCCAGGTACGACGGTTCGGTAGCGGGTACGACCCCGCCCAGGTGAACCGGCTGTTCGACGCCATCGCGGCGACCATGTCGGGGCGGGCCACGGTGCAGGTCTCGGACGGGGAACTCGATCCGGGCCAGTTCAGCCTGGTCCAGGGTGGCCTGTTCGAGGCGGAGGTCGACGGGGCGCTGCGGGACGTCCGCGACCTCTTCACCCGCCGGGGCATCTTCCGCTGACGACGCGGTTCCACTGACGCCGGGGATCACCAGCAGTCCGGGGTGGTCCTGCGGCGTGGCCGCCTGCCGGCAGACCAGCACGCCGCACCCATGGGTGCGGTGACACGGGCGCCCCGTCGGGTCCGGCCGTGTCACCGACGACGCGGGGTCGGCCGCGGACGGTGAAGCGCGGACCCGCTGCGGATGGTGCGGGCGTGGACCGACAACGGATGGTTCCGGACCGACGCGCGGTGGCTCCAGGAACGGGCGTAGGGGAGTCCGGTACCGGTTGCGCGCGCTTGCCTGGCGTCGGGCGGCGGCCGCACCGCGGTCAGCATCGCCCAGCCGTGCGGATCAGCTCCAGGAAGTAGGCCAGAGACGGGTGGCCCCAGAAACGCCTCGACCAGCCGCGTGGGTGCAGAGACGCGTGGCCCGCTCGGCCGACTGGGCCCGCCCGGCCGGCTCAGCGGCCGGCCGTGGGGCGCCTCGGTAACTTAGCGGCGCAGGCCGTTCTTGCGCAGCAACCAGTCGAGCAGCACCACGAGGACCAGGATGCCGGCGGTCACGATGAGGAACAGGTCCTCGATGCGCCCACGGTGGTTGCCCAGCATCATGAGCAGCAGGATGACGGCCGTGATGATCGCGCCGGCCCGAGCGGCCTTCCGATTGAGTGGCTTCCGCTGATCGGGCGAGGTGATCTGCTCGGATCCGGACACGTGCTGCCTCCTGGGACGGGTGAACGCACCACAGTTTTGCATGCGACCCGACCGGCGCTGCGCCAGCCCCTGCCGGGCGTGCCGCGCCGCCGGACCGGGACGCGGCGGACCTCCGGTGACCGGTGCGGGTGATCGTTCCGGGTGATCCTGGTGCGGTCTGTGGCCTACGGTACGGTCAGTCACAATGGGGCGGATGCCTGTGGCGTCCCGTGGTCGTGTCCGTGCGGTCATGCCCGCGGGACCGTGCCCGCCGGCGCGCCGCACCGATCGCCGGGATCGCTCCGCCGACGGCTCGTCGGCGGCGGACGGGAACGGCCGGCGGCGAGCCGGCCCAGCACGACATACAGCCAGCTCTACGGGAGGACCGCGCGGTGCGAGTGACGGGTACCGGTCACGCCAGCATGTTCATCGAGACGCCGGCCGGCAGCATCCTGACCGATCCGTGGGTGAACCCGGCGTACTTCGCCTCGTGGTTCCCGTTCCCGGACAATTCGGGCCTCGACTGGGACCGGTACGGGCAGTGCGACTACCTCTACGTGTCGCATCTGCACCGCGACCACTTCGACGCCAAGAACCTCGCGGAGCGGGTCTCCAAGAAGACCACCGTGCTGCTGCCCGAGTACCCCACATCCGAGCTGCGCGACCAGTTGGAGGCCCTGGGGTTCCGGCACTTCATCGAGACGGTCAGCAACGAGGTCCTCGAACTCGACGGCGGCCTCAAGGTCATGATCCAGGCACTCACCTCGCCGACGGACGGGCCCATCGGCGACTCCGCGTTGTGGGTGGAGCATGACGGTGTCCGGCTGCTGAACCAGAACGACGCCCGCCCGACCGACCTGTCGGTCTTCCGCGACCTGGGGCACGTGCACGCGCACATGCTCCAGTTCTCCGGGGCCATCTGGTACCCGATGGTGTACGAGCTGCCGCAGGCCGCGAAGACCGCCTTCGGCAAGCAGAAGCGGGCCCGGCAGTTCGACCGGACCGTCCGCTACATCGACGACCTCGCGGCCAGCTGGGTGTTCCCGATCGCCGGGCCGCCGTGCTTCCTGGACGACGAGCTGTGGCAGCTGAACGACATCTTCGACGACGAGGGGAACATCTTCCCCGACCAGCAGGTGTTCGCCGACCACATGAGCGAGCTCGGCTACCGCAACACGGTCGTCTCCCTGCCGGGCACGGTCGCGGACATCACCGTGGACGGCTGCAAGGTGTCCCAGCCGGTGCCGGACGTGCGGGAGTTCTTCGCCAACAAGGAACAACACCTGCGCGAGTACCGGGACCGGCAGCGCCCGGTCATCGAGGCGCTGAAGAAGTCGTGGTCACACCCGGAGATCGACGTCCTCGCCGAGATGCGCCGGCGGATCGAGCCGCTGCTCGCCGAGGCGGAGCAGATGGCCAGGGGCATCGGTGGCCCGGTCCGGTTCGACCTGGTCAGCGGTGCCGACGCGGCCGCACGGGTGGACGTCGCCGGTGCCGGTACGTCGAACGTGGTCGTGGAGCGCGCCGAGGACGAGCAGGTCGAGAGCATCGTCGTCGACTTCGCCGAGCGCGAGGTCCGACCGTACGCGGGCGAGAAGGTGCGGTACCGCTTCCGTACCGAGCGTCGCCTCGTGGAGCACCTGCTGCACACCGACGAGGTGGACTGGGTCAACAGCCTCTTCCTGTCCTGCCGGTTCTCCGCGGCGCGCATCGGCCAGTACAACGAGTTCGTGTACACGTTCTTCAAGTGCCTGTCCGAGGAGCGGATCAACTACGCGGAGGGCTGGTACGCCGAGCAGAAGCCGGACGCCGAGGACATCGCCATCGGCGACTGGGTGGTGCAGCGCCGCTGCCCGCACCTCAAGGCGGACCTCACCCGGTTCGGCAAGATCGAGGACGGCGTACTGACCTGCCAGATGCACGGCTGGAAGTTCGACCTGGAGTCCGGACGGTGCATCACCAGCGTCGGACACCCGATCCGCTCCCGGCACCGGGACCAGCCGGCGCCCGCTGCCGAGGCCGCGCCGACGGGTCAGCCCTCCGGGCAGGCCTGAGCGACAGGTCGACACCGGTCAGGACACGGCGGTGGGGTGGCCGCTCGTCGGGTCCTGTGCACGGAGCAGGGCGGCCCGCGCGGCCGGGAGGGCCGCGTCGGACCAGCCGTCCACCAGCCCGCAACGGGTGCGCCGGTCCAGCAGGTCGGACACGTCCTGGGCGCCCTCGGCCAGCGCGCCGAACAGCAGCTCGACGCCCAGTACGGGCAGGCCGGGTGCGACCGGGGACAGCAGCGTGGGGTCCCGGTCGGCGAGTGCGGCGACCACCGTTGCCTCCGCGCCGTAACGCTGCACCAGCCGGGGCGGTCCGCCGATCCGGCCCAGCCGGTCCCTCGGTGCGGCGCCCACCAGCGGAAGCCGCGCGGTGCGGGACGGTCCGGCGCGCAACTGGTAGTCGTGGACGGCGCGGTTGACCGCGTCGGCCGCCATCCGCCGGTAGGTGGTGAGCTTGCCGCCGACGACGCTGATCAGCCGGTCGCCGTTGTCCGTGACGACATGGCGACGGGACAGGTCGGCGGTGCCGCCGGCGGTGCGGTGCGGGTCGGCGATCAGGGGCCGCATCCCGGCGTATCCGCCGACCACGTCGTCGGCGCTGATCGGCAGGTCCAGCGCGGTGCGCAGGACGCCGAGCAGGAACTCCAGGTCCGCCGGCTCGACCTGGCAGTCGTCGGGCACCTCGCCGTCGATGGCGTCGTCGGTGAGGCCCACGTAGACCATGCCGTCCGGTTCCGGCAGCACGATCACGTACCGGTTGTGTTCGCCGGGGACTGCGACGTTGAGGCCGGCGCGGGGCACCCCGAGCAGCGCAGCCGGGACCACCAGGTGCGCCCCCTTGCTCGGCCGCAGCCGGATGGCGGGGTCGATCCGTCCGGCCCAGACGCCGGTGGCGTTGATCACCACCGAACCGGTCACCTCGAAGCGGTGACCGCTCCGACGGTCGTGCCCGCTGACCGTCCCGCCGCTCACCCGGTCGACCTCGCAGCGGGTCAGGATGCTCGCGCCGTACGCGGCCGCGGTGCGGGCCAGCGTGACCACCAGTCGCGCGTCGTCGATGAGCTGGCCGTCCCAGTGCTCCACGGCGCCGTCGAGCCCTTCGCCCCGGAGCGCCGGGGTCAGCAGCCGTGCCTCGGCGGCGGTCACCCGTCGGGGCGGCGGAAGCTGCATCCGTGGGCTGCCCGCGGCGCGCCGCAGGACGTCGGCGAGGTGGGTGCCGAACGTGGCGAGGCCGCCGTGCGGGCTGGCGAAGCCGGGACCGTAGGGCGTCAGGAACGGCAGCGGTCGGACGAGGTGCGGCGCCACCCGGTCCATCAGGACCTCCCGCTCGCGGGCCGACTCCCAGGCCATCGGCAGGTCACCGCGGGCCAGGTAGCGCAGGCCGCCGTGGATGAGCTTGCTGGACGCACCGCTCGTGCCGGAGGCCAGGTCGCCGCGCTCCAGCAGCACCACGGACAGGCCCCTGGCCGCCGCGTCGAGGGCGACACCGGTCCCGACGGCGCCACCGCCGACGACCACGACGTCGACGCGGCCGCGGTCGCCGAGCCCGCCGAGTTCGCGGTCTCTCCGCTCGGCCGACAGCCAGCTGGCGCGCCCCGTGCCGCGGGTCATGGCCGCAGGTACCCGTCGAGCAGGCGGTGCAGTTCGGCGCGCACCGCGGCGGGGTCGGCCTCGCTGGCGAGCAGCCGCGCGCCGAACACGAAGGCCTGCAGGATCAGCACCAGCACCCAGCTGGCCGCGTGGTCGTCGAGTGGACGGATCGAGCCGTCGGCATGTCCGTCGGCGAGCAGGGCGCCCAGCACACCCCGGGTCGCGTGGTGGCTGGCGCCGGTCCGGTCCAGCAGGTAGGGCAGCAGCATCTCCGGGTCGAGGTCGATGATCCGGACCAGCAGCGGGTCGGCGGCGAACTGTTCGACGCCGAGCACGGCCGTGGCGACGAGCCGCTCGCGGGCGCTGGCCAGCTCGGTGGTCTGGGTGGCGAGCCCGGTCAGGAGTTCTTCGACCTCCCGGGTGAGCAGCGTGACGATCAGGTGTTCCACGTCGCCGAACCGCCGGTAGAGCGTCATCCGGCTGATGCCCGCCCGGCGGGCCACCTCGGTGGCCGTGGTGCGGCGGACGCCCACCTGGAGGACGGACTCGCGGGCGGCGGTGAGGATGGCCTCGTCGGGGCTGCCCGGAGCGGTGCCCTGCGGTGGAGCGCTGTTACGAAGCGACGACATGTGTAACACTGTATCGCATGACGAGGGACGGGTCGACCGAACGCACCCCAGCCTGGAACGGGTGGACACGTGAACCAGGCCCACCGCTGTCCGTCGCCGTGCGCCGTGAGCTGCACCGGCTCCTCGGGCTGCCGCCGGGCCTCCGTACGCCCTCGGTGCCCCGCGACGAGGTCCGGCTGCCCGAGTCGGCCCTGCCCGCCGCTGTACTGCGCCAGCTCGAATCCGCGATCGGGGCCGATCGGGTACGAACCGGACGCGACGAGCGGATCGCGCACGCCGCCGGTCGCAGCTACCTCGACCTGGTACGGCTTCGGGCCGGTGACGCGGACGCCGCTCCGGACGCGGTGGTACATCCCGCCGACGCCGACCAGATCCGCTCGGTCCTGGCCATCTGTGCCGCGGCGGACGTCGCGGTGGTGCCGTTCGGCGGCGGCACCAGCGTGGTCGGCGGGGTGGCGGGGGAGCGCGGCGGCCACCGCGCGGCCCTGACGCTGGACCTGGACGACCTCGACCAGCTGGTCGACGTGGACCCGACCTCGCAGACCGCCACCCTCCAGGCGGGCATGCGCGGGCCAGCGGTCGAGTCGGCGCTCGCGACGCACGGCTTCACCCTCGGGCACTTCCCGCAGAGCTACCAGTACGCCACCGTGGGGGGCTGGGTCGCGACCCGCTCCGCCGGCCAGGCGTCCACCGGGTACGGGCGGATCGACGACCTGGTGCACGGCCTGGTCTGTGTCACCCCGACCGGTGACCTGCGGCTCGGTCGCGGTCCCGCCTCGGCTGCCGGCCCGCGGCTGCTCGACCTGGTGGTGGGTTCCGAAGGCACGCTCGGCATCATCACCGAGGCCACCCTCGCGGTCCGTCCGGTGCCGGCCGCCCGCCGCTACGCGGGCTGGTCCCTGCCGGACCTGCCCGCCGGGCTGGCGGCCTGCCGGGCGCTGGCGCAACGCCTCGGGCCCGGGCTCGCCCCGGACGTGTGCCGGCTGTCCGATCCGGACGAGACGCACACGACGATGCTGCTGGCCGGCGGCTCACTGAGTACCAGACTGGGTCGCGGCTACCTCGCGCTGCGCGGGCACCGGGCCGGCTGCCTGCTGATCCTCGGCTGGGAGGGCGACGCCGACTCACTCCGCTACCGGCAGCACGCCGCGACCCGCCTGCTCCGGGCGCACGGCGGGGTCACGCTGGGCGCCGCGCCGGGACGTTCCTGGCTGCACGGCCGGTTCGACGGGCCGAAACTGCGGGACAGGCTGCTGGAGCACGGGATGCTGGTAGAGACGCTGGAGACCGCTGCCGACTGGTCCGCACTGCCCGCGCTCTACGACGCGATCCGCGACAGCCTGCGCGGGTCGCTGGGCCGGGTGTTGGTACTGACCCACGTCTCGCACCTGTACCGCACCGGCGCCTCCCTGTACGTCACCGTGCTCGCGGTCCGGGACGGTGCCGACCCGGTCGGTCAGTGGTCCGCCGCGAAGCAGGCCGTCACGAAGGCGATCACCGCGCACGCCGGCACGGTCACCCATCACCACGCGGTGGGCGCGGACCACCGGGCGTTCCTGGAGGGCGAGATCGGCGCGACCGGGGTCGAGCTGCTGCGGGCGGCGAAGTCGGCGGTGGATCCGTCCGGGATCCTGAATCCCGGCAAGCTGATCCCGGACCGTCCGAGCTGAGTTCCCGCCGTCGGGCGGCGGGACCGGCATCCTTGCCGTCGGGCGGGCGGGGCCGGCGAGTCCCTGCCGCCGGGCGGGCACGGCCTAGTGCGCGCCGGCGAGGCTGAGCAGCACGACACCTCCGACCACCAGCACGACACCGCCGATCTTCGCGAGGCTCACCGGTTCGCCGAGGAAGATCATGCCGACGGCGGCGATGAGCGCCGTGCCCACGCCCGACCAGATCGCGTACGCGATGCTCACCGGCACCTGCTTCAGCGTCTGCGCGAGGAGTACGAAGGAGAGCAGGTAGCCCGCGATGCAGGCGATCGTGGGCCAGAGCTTGCTGAAGCCGTCCGATGCCTTCAGCAGGCTGGTGGCGACGATCTCGCACAGGATGGCGGCACCGAGAAAGACGTACGGCATGGGTCTCCATCTGTGCATGAGTTGATACGTTCCGTGCCGAAACTTACCGGAATGTCGCACCACCCGTGTCCTTCTCCGGCAGGAGCGCGCCGCCCGGTACGGAGCCCGGCGCGCCCGGCCATTGCCGGTCCCGGACGGCGTCGCGGACCGGACCGGCAGGTCGGGGTGCCTGTCCGGGGGCCACCGACGGTGCGTCGGCTGCCTCCCGCTGGGCCGTCTGTCCGATGCGGGAGAATGACCGCATGACGCCACGAGAGGTCGTACTGCTCGGGTCCACCGGGTCCATCGGCACCCAGGCGATCGACGTCATCCGCCGCAACGCCGACCGGTTCCGGGTGGTGGGGCTGGCCGGTGGCGGCGGCAACGTCGAACTGCTGGCCAAGCAGGCACTGGAACTGGAGGTCGCGGTCGTCGCCGTGGCCCGGGCGAGCGTGACCCAGGACCTCCAGCTCGCCTTCTACGCCGAGGCGCAGCGGCGCGGCTGGGCGAACGGCCAGTACCGGATCCCGAAGATCCTGGCCGGTCCGCAGGCCGCGACGGAGGTGGCCGCCTGGCCCTGTGACCTGGTACTCAACGGCATCACCGGCTCCGTGGGGCTCGGCCCGACCATGGCAGCGTTGCGCGCGGGTCGCACGGTGGCACTGGCCAACAAGGAGTCCCTGGTGGCCGGCGGTGACCTGGTGCGCAAGGTGGCCGGGCCGGACCAACTGGTGCCGGTCGACTCGGAGCACAGCGCGCTGGCCCAGTGCCTGCGGGGCGGTCGCGCCGCCGAGGTGGGCCGGCTGGTGGTCACCGCCAGCGGGGGGCCCTTCCGCGGCCGGTCGCGGGCCGAGTTGGCCGACGTCACACCGGAGCAGGCGCTGGCGCATCCGACCTGGGACATGGGTCCGGTGGTGACGATCAACTGCGCCAACCTGGTGAACAAGGGACTGGAGATCATCGAGGCGCACGAGCTGTTCGACATCCCGTACGACCGGATCGACGCCGTGGTGCATCCGCAGTCGATCGTGCACTCGATGGTCGAGTTCACCGACGGGTCGACGCTGGCCCAGGTGAGCCCGCCGGACATGCGGCTGCCGATCTCGCTGGCGCTGGGCTGGCCGGACCGGGTCGCCGACGCCGCGCCCGCGATGGACTGGTCGAAGGCCCAGCAGTGGGAGTTCCTGCCACTGGACGACACGGCGTTCCCCGCCGTGCAACTGGCCCGCGAGGCGGGTGCCGCCGGCCGCTGCCGCCCCGCGATCTACAACGCGGCCAACGAGGAGTGCGTCGCCGCGTTCCTCGGTGGCGAACTGGCCTTCGTGGCGATCGTGGACACCATCGCCAGGGTGCTGGACGACGCTCCCGATTTCGGCGTACCGGGTACCGTCGATGACGTGTTGACCGCCGAGGACTGGGCGCGACAGCGAGCCCGGCAACTCTGTTCGGCATTCCGGAAAGGACACTGATGGCGTACGCGATCGGGGTGGCGCTGTTCGCCCTCGGCATCCTCGTTTCGGTATGTCTGCACGAGGCCGGCCACATGTTCACCGCCAAGGGCTTCGGCATGAAGGTGAGCAGGTACTTCATCGGCTTCGGCCCGACGCTGTTCTCGTTCCGGCGCGGGGAGACCGAGTACGGGGTGAAGGCGATCCCGGCCGGCGGCTTCTGCAAGATCGACGGAATGACGCCGCTGGAGGAAGAGGAGGACGTTCCGCCGCAGGACCGCCACCGGGTCTTCTGGCGCAAGCCCGTCTGGCAGCGGACCATCGTGCTGGTCGCCGGTTCCGTGACACACGTCATCCTGGCCTTCGTACTGTTCTGGGTCTGCACGGCGTTCGTGGGGGTGCCCAACCCGAAGCTCGCCAATCTGGCGTCGGGCAAGGTGCCCGCGGTCATCGGGCAGGTGAGCCGGTGCATCCCGGTGACCTACGACGCGAAGCACCCCGACCGGTGCGGCGCGAAGGACCCGCAGGGCCCGGCGAAGGCGGCGGGGATCAAGGTCGGTGACCGGATCACCTCCATCGGCGGCACGAAGACGCACACGTACCAGGATCTGGTGAAGCAGGTCCAGCACAGCCCCGCGGGCCCGGTGCCCGTCCGGTACGTGCGCGACGGCCGGTCACACTCCACGTCGGTCACCCTGGTCCGCGCGCAACGGCCTACCGGTGGCACCGTGGAGGATCCGAAGCTGTCGCGGGTCTCGGTGCTCGGCGTCACGCTGGCCAGCCGCGAACAGCTCGGCATCCCCACGACGGTCACGTACGGCGCGGTGCGTGGCGTACCGGAGGCCGGTGTGGTGTACGCCCAGACGTTCGGCGCGATGGGCCAGGCGGTCACCCGGATCCCGGCGAAGATCCCCAATCTCGTCACGGCCCTGGCCGGGGAGAAGCGCAGCGCGGACACCCCGATCAGCGTGGTGGGCGCGAGCCGGCTCGGGGGCGAGACCGTCGAGCTGCACGCGTGGTGGTTCTTCCTGATGCTGATGGCACAGTTGAACCTGTTCATCGGCCTGTTCAACCTGGTGCCGCTGCTGCCGCTGGACGGCGGCCACATCGCGATCGCCTGGTTCGAGAAGCTCCGCTCCTGGTTCGCCGCGCGACGTGGCCGGCCGGACCCGGGACGGGTCGACTACCTGAAGCTCATGCCGATCACCTACGCGGTCGTGATCGTGTTCGGTGGGCTGAGTCTGCTCACCGTGGCCGCGGACATCATCAATCCGGTCACTCTGAATTGAGGCGCATCACATGACCACGGTCAGTCTTGGTATGCCCGAGATCCCGGCGCCGCCGCTGGCTGAGCGGCGGCACTCCCGGCAGATCATGGTGGGTGACGTTCCGGTGGGGGGCGGCGCGCCGGTGAGCGTGCAGTCGATGACCACGACCGTCACCGCCGACGTCAACGCCACGTTGCAGCAGATCGCCGAGTTGACCGCGTCCGGGTGCCAGATCGTCCGCGTCGCGGTGCCGTCCCAGGACGACGCGGAGGCGCTGCCGGCGATCGCGAAGAAGTCGCAGATCCCGGTGATCGCCGATATCCACTTCCAGCCGAAGTACGTCTTCGCGGCGATCGACGCCGGCTGCGCGGCGGTGCGGGTCAACCCCGGCAACATCCTGAAGTTCGACGACAAGGTCCGCGAGATCGCGACGGCGGCCTCGGCCGCCGGCACCCCGATCCGCATCGGCGTGAACGCGGGCTCGCTGGACAAGCGCCTGCTGGAGAAGTACGGCAAGGCGACCGCGGAGGCTCTGGTCGAGTCGGCGCTGTGGGAGTGCTCGCTGTTCGAGCAGCACGGCTTCCGGGACATCAAGATCTCGGTCAAGCACCACGACCCGGTCGTGATGATCCGCGCGTACCGGCAGCTGGCCAGCCAATGCGACTACCCGTTGCACCTGGGCGTGACGGAGGCCGGTCCGGCGTTCCAGGGCACCATCAAGTCGGCGACCGCCTTCGGCGCGCTGCTGGCCGACGGCATCGGTGACACGATCCGGGTGTCGCTGTCGGCCCCACCCGTCGAGGAGGTCAAGGTCGGCATCGGCATCCTCGAGTCGCTGAACCTGCGGGAGCGCGGCCTGGAGATCGTGTCCTGCCCGTCCTGCGGGCGGGCCCAGGTGGACGTCTACAAGCTGGCCGAGGAGGTACACGCCGGGCTGGACGGCCTGCCGGTGCCACTGCGGGTGGCGGTCATGGGTTGCGTGGTCAACGGCCCCGGTGAGGCCCGCGAGGCGGACCTGGGCGTGGCGTCGGGCAACGGCAAGGGTCAGATCTTCGTCAAGGGCGAGGTGATCAAGACCGTGCCCGAGTCGCAGATCGTCGAGACGTTGATCGAGGAGGCCCTGCGCATCGCGGAGGAGTCCGGCGCGGAGCTGCCGGAGGAACTGCGCGGCATGGGACCGACCGTCGAGGTGCACTGAGCAACGCCCGTACCACGGGTCGTGTCGTGATCCGGACCGCGTGGCGGTCCGGACGCGGCGCAGGTCACAGCCGTCCGAGTACGACAGGAGCAGGGCGTGCCGACGCCGAATTCGCCTGCGACGGACACGACAGGTCGGGACACCCCCGACCGCCCGCGCGGTCTGGCACGCTGGAGGGGTGGAGGCCGGAGAACCCGGAGTCGGGCCGTGTTGACGGTTCCCGCTCGCCTGTTGAGCGACGCGGACCGGTTGGAGGCGCAACGTCTCCTCGATCTTGAGCCGATCGCCGCGGCGCAGGTGGCCGAGCGGATAGCCGCCGGCGGTCTGACGTGGTGGCGGGCCGGTGCGCGGGTGTTCGGGTTCGGCCCGCCCGGCCGGCTCGAGTCGCTGTGCTGGCTGGGTGCCAACCTCATCCCGGTCCATGCCGGGCCGGAGGCCGTTGCCGGTTTTGCGGAGCTGGCCCGTCGGGAGGGTCGACGGTGTTCGTCGATCGTCGGCCCGGCGGACGCGGTGCTGGGCCTGTGGTCGAGGCTCGAAGGTGACTGGGCACCGGCGCGCGAGGTCCGGGCGAGCCAGCCGCTGATGGTCGCGGACGAGCCGTCGTCGGTCACCCCGGACCCGGCGGTACGACTGGTCCGGACCAGCGAGGTCGGCCAGCTGTTTCCGGCCGCGGTGGCGATGTACACCGAGGAGGTCGGCGTCTCGCCGGTCGCCGAGGCGGGTGGCCGGGTGTACCGGCAGCGGGTGACGGAACTGGTCCGAGCCCGGCGCGCCTATGCCCGCTTCGAGCACGGCGAGGTGGTGTTCAAGGCCGAGCTGGCGGTGGTGACCCGGCACACGGCCCAGGTGCAGGGCGTCTGGGTGGCACCGGAGTGGCGCGGTCGCGGGTTGGCGACGGCCGGGATGGCCGCGGTATTGGCGGACGCGCTCGGCCGGGTGGCGCCGAGCGTCAGCCTGTACGTCAACGACTACAACGACGCCGCGCGCAGGGTGTACGAGAGGTGCGGGTTCCGGACCATCGGCACATTTGCCACCGTACTTTTCTGAGCGGATCTGTACGGAACGTGGTCGTGCCAGGTGGCTATCTTCGAGGTGGAATGAATCGGCGAATGGGTAGTTCTAGACGGTTTAATCCCGGTTCGTCCGAATTTTCTGTCAGATTTATGCTCGTCTACGTCGGGAGTAATGACAGTCCTCCAACCACGTTGGGATAATGAGATATGTACGCAGAGTGACGGGTAATCGCCCGTTGAACCCGACGCAAGACGAGGTGGTCACGATGGGGAGGATCCTCAAGACTCGGGGCGAAGGCGTCACCAAGTACTACTGGTATCCCGGTGAGAAGGCGGACTGGATCAAAGCCGCCGTCGCACTGGGCAGTGGTCTGGTCGTCCTCGCCCTGGTCGCGTTGCTCACGCACAGCGGGCTGTGGGCCTCCGTACTGGGTACCTCGGTGACAGGTGCCGTCGCGGGAGTCAACTTCGGCCGGCGGGACGCCCGGTCGTTGAGCAACTTCCCGGACATCGCCTCGGTACGGAAGGCCGCCATCGCGGACACCGGCCGGGCACTGTGGCGAGCGATGGTCAAGGGGTGCAGTGCGGCCGGCGCGGCCGTCCTGGTGCTCAACATGTCCGGCGGCGGCTTCGTCGCGGACTGGGTGTTGCCGGTGGTGCCGGCGGTGGTCGGTGCGCTCGCACACCAGGTCGGCATGTACTACGAGCGCATGGCGGAGAACTCGGCGAAGCTGGCCGCGGCTCCGACCAGTACCCCGTTGCGCAGTGCTTCGACGACCAACGCCGCGGCCTGAGCTCCACGGCAACACGTCCTTCTCGGCGCCGGTGGCATCGTTGCCCGCCGGCGTCGAACTCTGTCCGGCCCCAGAAGTCGTCCGGGGTCGGAACGTGCAGGTCCGGGAGGTGCACGGTGTATGCTCGGGCTCGATGAGTGAGCATACGGGCGACTGCATAGTCATTCCTTCGCTGACGTTCCGGCGGGCACGCACCGCGGACGTGCGTCGGATCGCGGCGCTCATCGACACGTACGCGCCGGAGCGCCGGCTGCTGGTCAAGCCGGCCGTCACGCTCTACGAGGACGTCCAGGAGTTCCGTGTCGCCGAGGCCGACGGCCAGGTCGTGGGCTGCGGGGCGCTGCACGTGTTCTGGGAGGATCTCGCGGAGATCCGGACGGTCGCCGTCGACCCGGCATACCGAGGTTGCCAGATCGGCCACCGCATCGTCACCACGCTGCTGGACACCGCCCGCGAGCTGGGCATCCGCCGGGTCTTCGTGCTCACCTTCGAGGTCGACTTCTTCGCCCGGCACGGGTTCCGGATCCTCGCCGAGTCGCCGGTCGACACGACGGTCTACCAGGAACTGATGCGTTCCGCGGACGAGGGCGTCGCGGAGTTCCTCGACCTGGAGCGGGTCAAGCCCAACACCCTCGGAAACACCCGGATGCTGCGCTACCTCTGATCCCCGGGCATGCCGATGGGCGCCGCCCACCGTCGGCCCGGCCCGTAGACTCACCGGCGCACACCGCGAGACGGCGGCGGGCGGGAGGAGTCCGGGGATGGGTGGAGCCACACCGGTCGGCAGGGTGCCGGCGCTGGACGTCGCGGCGCTGCGCGACAAGGTGGCCAGCGGCGAGGTCGACACCGTCGTACTGGGCATCGTCGACATGCAGGGCCGGTTGGCCGGCAAGCGGTTGCATGCCCGGTTCTTCCTCGACGAGGTGCTGGGTCACGGCAGCGAGGCATGTGGGTATCTGCTCGCCGTGGACGTCGAGATGAACACCGTCGGTGGCTACGCCCTCGCCGGCTGGTCCTCCGGGTACGGCGACCAGGCGATGACCCCGGACCTGGCCACGCTGCGGATCCTGCCCTGGCAGCCGGGCACCGCGCTCGTCCTGGCCGATCTGTCCACACTGGACGGCTCGCCGGTACCGCCGAGCCCGCGGCAGATTCTGCGCGACCAGCTCGCCGGGCTTGCCGACCGGGGGTGGCGCGCGTTCGTCGGCACCGAACTGGAGTTCTGCGTCTACGACGACAGCTACCAGGACGCGTGGCGGCGCGGCTACCGGGACCTGACCCCCGCGACCCGCTACAACGTCGACTACTCGCTGCTGGACACCAACGGAGCCGAGCCGTTGCTGCGCGCGGTCCGCAACGCGATGTCCGGCGCCGGCATGACGGTCGAGAGCGCGAAGGGCGAGTGCAACCTCGGCCAGTACGAGATTGCCTTCCGCTACGCGGAGGCGCTGAGCACCTGCGACAACCACAGCATCTACAAGACGGGGGCCAAGGAGATCGCGGCGGCGCACGGCCGGTCGCTGACCTTCATGGCCAAGCCGAACGCGCGGGAGGGCAACTCCTGCCACATCCACTGCTCGCTGCTCGCCGCCGACGGGGCACCGGTGCTGGCCGGTGACCGGGAGTGGGGCTTCTCCCCGACGATGGAGCATTTCCTCGCCGGCCAGCTGCACTGCATGCCCGACTTCACGCTGCTGTTCGCGCCCAACATCAACTCGTACAAGCGGTACCAGGACGGCTCGTTCGCGCCGACCGCCGTGCGGTGGGGCATCGACAACCGCACCTGCGCGCTGCGGGTGGTGGGGCACGGCCCGTCGCTGCGGGTGGAGAACCGGGTGCCCGGCGGTGACGTCAACCCGTACCTGGCCGTGGCGGGCATGATCGCCGCGGGGCGGTACGGCATCGAGCACGAGCTGCCGCTGCCCGAGCCCTGCACCGGCAACGCGTACGAGGAAGGTGGCCCGCGCGTGGCGAGCACGCTGCGCGAGGCGTTGGCCCGCTGGGAGGGCAGCGACCTGGCGCGGGAGGCGTTCGGCGCCGAGGTCGTCGAGCACTATGCGAACAACGCCCGGGTCGAGCTGGCCGCGTTCGACGCCGCGGTGACCGACTGGGAGATGTACCGGGGATTCGAGCGGCTGTGAGCACGGTACGAGCGGCGGAGGGGCGGGCGTCATGAGTTCCTGGCAGGTGTTGAATCCGGCGACCGAGCAGGTCGTCGCGACCGTACCGATGGCCGGGCTGCCGGAGACGGACGCCGCGGTCGCCCGCGCGGCCGCCGCGTTCGAGGACTGGCGGCGCGTCTCGCCGGCGGACCGGGGCCGGCTGCTGCGCCGGTTCGCCGACGTCGTGGACGCACACCGGGACGAACTGGCGGAGCTGGAGGTCCGTAATTCCGGCCACCCGGTCGGCAACGCGCGCTGGGAGGCCGGCAACGTCCGGGACGTCCTGGCGTACTTCTCGGCCGCGCCGGAACGGTTGTGCGGCCGGCAGATCCCGGTCGCGGGCGGGGTGGACATCACGTTCGCCGAGCCGTTGGGTGTGGTCGGCATCATCGTGCCGTGGAACTTCCCGATGCCGATCGCGTCGTGGGGCTTCGCGCCGGCCCTGGCCGCCGGGAACACCGTGGTACTCAAGCCCGCCGAGGCGACGCCGCTGACCGCCCTGCGGCTGGCGGAACTGGCCCTGGAGGCAGGGCTGCCGGAGCACGTGTTCACCGTGCTGCCGGGCCCGGGCCCGGTGGTGGGCACCCGGTTCGTGACCCACCCCGACGTGCGGAAGGTGTGCTTCACCGGGTCGACCAGGGTCGGCAAGGCGGTCATGGCCGGCTGCGCCGACCAGGTCAAGCGCGTCACCCTGGAGCTCGGCGGCAAGAGCGCCAACATCGTGTTCGCCGACGCGGACCTGCCCGCCGCCGCGGCCGCCGCGCCCATGTCCTTCTGCGACAACACCGGGCAGGACTGCTGCGCGCGCAGCCGCATCCTGGTGCAGCGGTCGGCGTACGAACCCTTCCTCACCGCGCTGGAACGCGAACTCCGGTCGGTCACGGTCGGGGATCCGGCCGATCCGGACACCCAGGTCGGTCCGCTCATCTCCGCCGCGCAGCGGGACCGGGTGACCGGCTACGTCGACGCGGCGACGGTGGCGTTCCGGACCGAGGCACCGCAGGGTCCCGGCTTCTGGTACCCGCCGACCGTCCTGGAGGGACGGTCCACCCAGGACCCGGCGTGGCGCGAGGAGATATTCGGCCCGGTCGCCTCGGTACTGCCGTTCGACGACGAGGCGGACGCCGTGGCGCTGGCCAACGACAGCGCGTACGGGCTGTCCGGGTCGATCTGGACCTCGGACGTGGGCCGCGCGCTGCGGTTGAGCCGGGCGGTACGCGCGGGCAACCTGTCGGTCAATTCGCATTCGTCGGTCCGGTACTCGACCCCGTTCGGTGGCTTCGGCGAGTCCGGCCTCGGCCGTGAGCTGGGACCGGACGC
Organism: Actinocatenispora sp.; assembly: GCA_049582705.1. Lineage (GTDB taxonomy): Bacteria > Actinomycetota > Actinomycetes > Mycobacteriales > Micromonosporaceae > Actinocatenispora. Next base: position 97 of record JBAUUM010000487.1, on the reverse strand, counting down.
GCTGGCGAGCTTCACCGAGACGAAGAACGTCTTCCTCGCCGACAGCTGAGCCGGCGCGGGACGCGGCGGGCCGGCCCGGTGGTCGGCGTCGCGGCGG
>JBAUUM010000486.1:0-2788 GCA_049582705.1 Actinocatenispora sp. | reverse complement strand
TGTCCGACACGGTCGCGGACGGCGCCGCCGAGGCGGTCGCGGCCCTGCGTGACCTGGGGCTGCGGCCCGTACTGCTGACCGGGGACCACCCGGCCGCCGCCGAGACGGTCGCCGCCTCCGTGGGCATCGCCGAGGTGCACGCCGAGGTCCTGCCGGCCGGCAAGGTCGCGGTGGTCCGCAACCTGCAACGCGCCGGGCGGACCGTCGCCATGATCGGCGACGGCGTGAACGACGCGGCGGCGCTGGCCCAGGCCGACCTCGGCATCGCGATGGGCACCGGCACCGACGTGGCCATCGAGGCCAGCGACCTGACCCTGGTCGCCGGTCACCTCTCGTCGGCCGGCGACGCGATCCGGTTGTCCCGGCGCACCCTGCGCACCATCCGAGGCAACCTGTTCTGGGCCTTCGCGTACAACGTGGCGGCGCTGCCACTGGCCGCCGCGGGTCTGGTCACGCCGGTACTGGCCGCCGCGGCGATGGCGTTCTCCAGCGTGTTCGTCGTCTCCAACAGTCTGCGCCTGTTCGGCTTCCGCCCGCGCCGCCGCTGACCGTCGGCACGGCCGCGGGCATGGTGAGCTGCCCCGGCGGCCAGGCTCAGAGCAGGTCGGACAGCAGGGTCGCGAGCGCGGGGGTGATCCGCCAGCTGTCCACTGTGGACCGGTACGACGCGAGGGCGGCGGCCCGGTCCACGGCGCCGTCCCGGTGGGCGCGCAGCAGCAGGTTGCGCGGGGTGTGCGCCGAGTCGACGAACTCGACCACGTCGACGTGGTAGCCGACCGCGCGCAGCAGCTCGGCGCGCAGCCCGTCGGTGAGTACGTCGGCGAAGCGTTCCCGCAGGATCGGCTGGCGCACCAGGGGCTGCTGGCTGTCCGGCGGGTCCACCCGGCGCAGTTGGGCGGCCACGTCGTGCTGGCAGCAGGGCGCGGCCAGCAGGTACGGCGCCCGCCAGCGCACCGCCCGGTCGATCGCGTCGTCGGTGGCCGTGTCGCAGGCGTGCAGGGCAAGTACCACGTCGGCGCCGTCCACGGGCGCGTCGGCGATGGTGCCGGCGACGAACCGCACCGCGTCGCCCCAGCCGAGCCGTTCGGCCAGTGCGGTGTTGCGGTCCCGCTGGTCGGTGCGCACGTCGACGCCGGTCAGCCGCACATCCAGGCCGCGCCGTGCGGTCAGGTACCGGTACGCGGCGAACGTCAGGTACGCGTTGCCGCAGCCCAGGTCGACGACGCGGAGCGGCTCGGGGAGGTCACCGGTGAGGGTGGCGTCCAGCGCGCGCAGGAACGCGTCGACCTGACGGCGCTTCGCCGCGTTGCCGCCGATCGTGGCGAACAGCGGGTCGTCCGGGGCCAGCAGGTACGACTTGGCGCGGTCGTGCCCGGCGTCCGGCCGCTCCCCGGTGCCCTCGGACCGGTGCACCTGCGCGTCGCCGCGTTTCGTGACACGCAGCTGGACGGTCTGCTCGGTGCCCGCCACGTGCCAGTTGCCGAACGGCTCGGCCAGCAGGTCGGCGACGGCCTCGTCGGCGGCGCTGCCCCACGGCACGTTGCGGGTGCTGGGCCGCTGCCCGTCGTGTTCGCTGATCGACAGCCGGGGGCCGGCGGCCAGCGTCACCGGGCGCAGCTCGACCCGTTGGCTGCGCGGCTGTTCGTTGCGGCGGCGTCCGCTCGCCACGGCACGGACCAGCTGGTCCGGGTCGGTCAGCAGCGTGCGCAGGTCGGCGAGTGCGGCGGCAAGTGGTTCAGGCACCCGCCAAGGGTACGGCGGTTCCCCGCACGGACCGTGACCGGCGCTGTCAGGATAGGTCCATGTCTGAACGTCTTGTCCCGCCGTCGGAGGTACTGACCGCGAACGGCGTCACCCTGTGCCGGTGGCGGCGCGGCGACGCGGCCGCGTTGCTGGCCTCGGTCCGCGCGTCGCTGGTGCACCTGGGTCCGTGGATGCCGTGGGCGGTCGCCGGCTACGACCGCGCCGAGACGAACGAGTTCCTGACCCGGTCCCGGAAGAAGTGGGACGCCGGCGAGGAGTTCAACTTCGCGATCATGACCGGCGGTCGTCGGGTGATCGGCAGCGCCGGGCTGATGACCCGGGTCGGTCCCGGCGCGCTGGAGATCGGCTACTGGGTGGACGTGCGGCACACCGGGCAGGGTGTCGCGACGCGTGCCGCCGCAGCGCTCGCCGCCGCCGGACTGGCGGTGCCCGGCATCGACCAGGTCGAGATCCACCACGAGGAGGCCAACACGGCGAGCGCCGCCGTGCCGCGCAAGCTCGGCTTCCAGCAGGTCGGCCAGGTACGGAAGGACGACGGCGGTACGAACGTCGTGTGGCGGCTGCGGGCTGGGGAACTGGTCGCCAGCCGCATCCCGGAGGTACTCGGGCAGCGCCGCTACGCCCCGGCCACGTAGTCCACAGAGGACAATCCGGCGGCACGCCGGTCGCGGTCGCGTCGCTGTGCCGACCGGGCGGCGGGTCAGGTGGTGGAGCGGCGGCGGTACGCGCGGGTCTTGTTGCGGTTGCCGCAGACCTGCATCGAGCACCAGCGTCGCGACGAGTTGCGGGACGCGTCGTAGTACACCCACCGGCAGTCCTCGGCGGGACAGATCTTCAGTCGACGCCAGCTGCCGTCGTGCGCGGCGAGGGTGACCGCCGCGAGCACCTCGCCCAGTACGCCCAGGACCCCGGGGCCGGTGGCTACCGGCATCGCGGTGCCGTCCGGCCCGAAGCGGACCGCGAGCGGCACGTCCGCGGCGAGCGCGTCCAGCCCGGTCCGGTCGCGTGCCGCGCCGTCGTGGTG
>JBAUUM010000485.1:0-8347 GCA_049582705.1 Actinocatenispora sp. | reverse complement strand
GTGCGGTAGTAGCGCGTGGCGACAGGCAGGGCCAGGAGCACCGTGACGGCGACGGTGAGCGCCAGGGTGAGTACGGCCACGCCGAGCGACAGCCAGTGATGCCAGAGCACGCCGGTGAACGGGTCGGCCAGCAGGATCACCGTGGCGACGCACACGGTCAGGCCCGCGTACACCCACGTGAGGATCCGGGCCGTGGTCCTGCCATGGGCGTCGAAGACGGCCAGCAGGATCGCGATCACGGCGCCGCTGACGGCGACGAACGCGAACAGCGCCAGCAGCACCGTGGCACCCGTCCCGGCATCGGGGTTCTGCTCGACGTCCTGGACGTGCCGCGCGTACTGCGGAATCGCGAACAGCGTTGCGATCGCCGCAGCGAGCCAGAACGCCGCGGCACCGGAGAGCAGGAACGTCGCTACCGACACCCCGGCCGGTCGATCGGGTACGACCGGGGCGCCGAGACGGACTGCGGGCGCGGTCACGACGCCACGGCCGGTGTACGGACGCCGGGGTGTCGGGTGCGGCGCCGCAGCAGCAGACCGCTGAGTGCCAGCCACGCCAGGACAGGGAGGCCCGTGGCGACGTAGAACCACGGGTTGCTCAGCGGTGGCTCGGGTGCCGGACGTGGGTCCCATGGTGGGCGCTGTGCCGAACTGCCGCCCAGCCACGTCGTGCCGGTCGCGGTGTCCGTGACGGGGCCGACCCGGGCGGCCGCAGCGGACGAGGCCAGGTGCGGGTGCCGCCGGGTGAACGTCCGGGTGGACAACACATCCCGCGGGACACGGGTGAAGTTCACGCCGCCGTACACGTACACCTGGGTGTACAGGTAGTTGCCCCGGCGGGTGGTGTGCTTGATGTGGAACTCGCCGTCCCGGTACGACTTCAGGTACGCCTGGTACACGTCCTGCGGACCCCACTTCACCCGCGTCGGCCACGCGCTGACATCCCCGGAGTCGATGATGCGGCTGTAGGCGGTCGTCCGGGTCCTGCTGCGCTGCCGGTACCACTCGGCGGCGACCCGGCTCGCGTACACGCGCCGCAGATCGGCGTACTCCGGCGCACCGTTCACCGCCCGCTGTACCTGCGGCAGGATCGTCCGCCGGTACAGGCTCTCGTTGTACTCGGTGTCGGTGGTGGGTTGGCTGTCGCAGCCGGCGTCGGAGGCGGCTCCGTCGGACGTGACGTACTCGGTCTCCATCTTCACGTCCAGCGGGGCGTCGAGGATGTACAGCTTGTTGCCGTCCTCGTGTACCACCGCGGTCTTGGGCACGATCCATTGGCGCGACGACACGCACTTCTTCTCGCCGTGCAGCGCCGCCCAGTACCGGGCGCCGGCGCTGGTGTTCGGGTTGATCAGCTTCGCGACCGTCTTCTTCATCCGCAGATCGGCCTCCAGCAGCACGCGGCCGGCGTCGGTCGTGCCGAACCTGTCGTCGATGATGCGGTCGGGCTCGTCCGGGTTGAGGTTGACCGTGAAGCTGGTCGGTGGCAGGGCGAGCCAGGTGAAGAACGAGTCGGAAGCGAGCTGTGCCGCCGCACGACCGCCGTAGGAGACCTTTTCGCCCGGCTTGCCGTCCACCTGGTAGGCGTACTGCATACCGGAACCGAACCCGCCGCTGTAGGTGTCGGTGACGTACCGCAGCTCCAGGGTGGAGAAGTCGACCCCGCCGAGCTGCTGCGTCGGCATCCCCGCGTCCTGCGGACTGTGGTACCCGAGGTCCTCGGCGAGCCCGTCCTCCAGGTCCGCCAGCGCCGCTGCCGCCTGCGGGGAGCTGGGTGAGGTCGCGATCGCATCGTCAGCTGCGCCGCCGGCGTCGTACTGTCCTTGCGCGGCAACCGATCCCGGTGGGCCAGGTGGCGTCGGTGAGCTGCCGCCCGTGCTGGTGCCGGCGGGCGGGGGCGGAGCGTTGGGGTGGCGCACCGGATTGCCCGTGGCCGGCCAGCTCCGGTTGAGCACGTTGTCGTGATGGCCGGTGGTCCTGGCCATCTCGGCGTTCAGCTCGTCCAGGAACTTCAGGTCCTCCGGCCTGGGTTGGCTGCCGAAGACATACACCAGGGCCTTGCCGTTGTCGGCGGCGACCCGGGCGTAGAACCGCGCCTGCTCCCGGTCGATCGGTGAGCTGCCGGACTTGAACTCGAACAGGACCCCACCCTGACCCGGCCGGAACGCGTCGCCACGCCGATTGCCGGTGACACCACTGAAGTGCCTGCGCAACATCTGGTCGAGCACGTAACCACGATGGGCGAGCCCGTGCTTCTTCTCGTAGTACTCCTCGAACGCCTTGCCGCGGGCCTTGTTGTCGAGCATCCCTGTGTAGGCGTCGAGGTACTCCTCCCACGCGGCCTTCTTCTCCTGGTCGGTGAGATCGCCCCAACGCTTGAGTTTGGCCTTCGTGACATAGGCCTTCCAGCGGCTGAGCAGGTGATCCTTGGTGCCGACCTTCCCCTTGTACGCCTTCGGGGGCTTGATCCTGGTGAGGTTCGCGGGAAGGAGATCGGGCGAGTCCCAGGTGAGCTCCGAACGCCAGAACGCCACCGACGGGTAGTCGTACGGCGGGTACTGCGGGGCCTTGCTCCAGTCCGCGCCGGCGATGCTGGGCACCTCTGCGGGAAGGGCCGGACCGGCATGCGCGCGCACGCCGCCGAACAAGACGAACGACACCAGCATGACGCAGAGGAGCCCCAGGCCGGATGCACGACGCAGCAATGCCGACAAGCTGTTCTCCCATCGTGGAGGGAGCTGTGCTCCACAGATGAGCGTACATCGGGCGTCAATGACGAATCAGGACGAGAAGTCGACAAAGTGCTCGTGCAGGAACCCGGGTTCGCCCAGTGTGGCTTCGAGCGCGTGCACCGGCGTCGAACTGCTCTCCCACGGGCCGAGCCCGTCGAGGTACGGGTAGTTGTGTTCGCCCTCGAGGTCGTCGTACATCCAGTGGCCACCCATGCCGCGGCGCATGACCTCGCCGAGATACCAGGACGCCCCGTCGCGGAATTCGCGGTGGGCCGGATCGTGCAACGCCTCTTCCGACGGAGCGACCCGGCGCAGAACCTCCTCCAGCCCCGGTAGCGAGTTCGGGGAGAAGTCCCACGTCACGTCCGCTCCGTAGGTGGCGGCCCAGGCGGGGAACGCGACTTCCCGTTGCGTCAGCCAGGCGCCGAGGCGATCGGAGTCCTGGGGCGGCGGATCCGCCATGGTCCGCTCCTTGACGGGCTCCCAGTCCGGCCGCGCCCGGACCATGCGGGCGACCGCCCGCTCCCACTCGCGGTACACAGCGGTGAACCGTTCGCCGTCGCCGATCTCGGCCGCTGCCATGACCAACTGGATCGGTGCGACCGGATCCAGCTTCAGCGCCGGGTCGGCCCCGACGACCGGCCGGCCGTCGGCGGGATGCTCCGAGGCGCCCTCGGCGGCCCACGCCCAGGCTCCGCCCGCGAGCCGCATCAGCGTCTCCCCCAGGTACGTCGCGACGCCCTCGACGAACGACCAGTCGGGGAGTACCGGTGTCTCGCCGACGGCTCCGAAGCGCTCCACCACCTCGCGCTCGACAGCGCGCAGCGACTCGACGGTGTAGTCCAGGTCGACCTCGGTGTCGACGTCGGCCAACGCCACGTCTTGCAGGTACATCAGTCTGAAGAAGATCTGCTGGTGCCATTCCTCCAACGGGTTGTCCGCGCTACTCATCCCACTCCTCGTCGCCGGACCGGCAGGCGTGCCCGGTCACTGTATCGGCGCCTGCGATGTCGTCCGCTGTACGCGGGGGAGCGGAGCGGTGGCGCGGCGGGGCCGGACGGACCGACAGGCGCTGAGACGTGGACAACGGGAGAATGCCGGCCGGGTGCGCCCGGCGCGCGGTCTCCGTGGACGGATCGACCGGCCGGCGGGTCAGTCCGGAACGTGCCGGAACCAGACCGTGGCCAGCGGCGGTACCTGGACACTCGCCGAGGCGGGCTGTCCGTGCCACGGCGTCTCCGTGGTGGCGTCGACACCGCCGAAGTTGCCCCAGCCCGACCCGCCGTAGGTGGTCGCGTCGGTGTTCAGGATCTCCTCCCACCGGCCCGTGCGGGGCAGCCCCAGCCGATAGTCGGGGTGCGGACCGCCGGCGAAGTTCGACACGCAGGCCAGTACGCTGCCGTCCGAACCCCAGCGCAGGAACGAGAACACGTTGCCCGCCGCGTCGTTCGCGTCGATCCAGGCGAAGCCCTCCGGCGAGACGTCCCGCGTCCACAGCGCGGGGGAGTCGCGGTACGCCCGGTTCAGGTCACCGACCATCGCGCTCACCCCGGCGTGGCCCGGCTCCGCCGCCGCGTCCCACTCCAAGCCCTTCTCCTCGCTCCATTCGCCCGGCTGGGCGAACTCGGAGCCGGCGAACAGCAGCTGCTTGCCCGGATGCGCCCACATGAAGCCCAGCAGGGCGCGGACGCCCGCCAGCTTCTTCCACTGGTCGCCGGGCATCTTGCCGTACAGCGAGCCCTTACCGTGTACGACCTCGTCATGGCTGATCGGCAGGATGAAGTTCTCGCTCCACGCGTACATCAGCGAGAACGTCATCTGGTGGTGGTGGAACTGCCGGTAGACCGGGTCCTTCTCCGCGTAGGTCAGGGTGTCGTGCATCCAGCCCATGTTCCACTTGAAGCCGAACCCGAGGCCGCCCAGATACGTCGGCCGGGTCACGCCCGGCCACGCCGTCGACTCCTCCGCCACCATCAGCACCCCCGGGTGCTTGCGGTACACGGTGGCGTTGACCTCCTGCAGCAGCGACACCGCGTCAAGGTTCTCCCGGCCGCCGTGCACGTTCGGCGTCCACTCGCCCTCCTTGCGCGAGTAGTCCAGGTACAGCATCGAGGCGACGGCGTCGACCCGCAGCCCGTCGATGTGGAACTCCTCGCACCAGTACAGGGCGTTGGCGACCAGGAAGTTGCGCACCTCGCGGCGGCCGTAGTCGAACACGTACGTGCCCCACTCCGGATGCTCGCCGCGCCGCCAGTCCGGGTGCTCGTAGCAGGGCGTCCCGTCGAACCGGGCCAGCGCCCACTCGTCCCGCGGGAAGTGCGCCGGCACCCAGTCGAGCAGTACGCCGATCCCGGCGGCGTGCAGCCGGTCCACCAGGTGCCGGAACTGGTCCGGGCTGCCGAACCGCGCCGTCGGCGCGTAGTAGCTGGTGACCTGGTAGCCCCACGAGCCGCCGAACGGGTGCTCCGCGATCGGCATCAGCTCCACGTGCGTGAAACCCAGCCCCGTCACGTACTGGACCAGTTCGTCGGCCAGCTCCGTGTAGGACAGCCCGGGCCGCCACGACCCCAGGTGCACCTCGTAGATCGACACCGGCCGCTCGTGCCAGGCGGTCGCGGCGCGCCCGGCGAGCCAGTCGTCGTCCCGCCACTGGTAGTGCGACTCGTACACCCGGGACGCGGTGCGCGGCGGCACCTCGGTCGCCCGGGCCATCGGGTCGGCCTTCTCCCGCCAGTTACCGTCCGCGCCGAGGATCCGGTACTTGTACAGCCCGTCGACCGGGAAACCCGGCACGAACAGCTCCCACACCCCGGAGGAACCGAGCGAACGCATCGGCAGCCCGTCGTACGGGCCCCAGCCGATGCTGTCGCCGAACACCCGGACAGCGCGCGCGTTGGGCGCCCACACTGCGAACGAGACACCGGCGACGGTGCCGTTGGGCGTCTCGTACGAGCGGGGATGCGCGCCCAGCACCCGCCAGAGTTCCTCGTGCCGGCCCTCACCGATCAGGTGCAGGTCGGTGTCGCCGAGCGTGGGCAGCCAGCGGTACGGGTCGTCCACCACGGCGGTGCCGTCCGGGCCGGTGACCTCCAGCCGGTAGTCGCGGGGGGTGCCGGGCACCGTGGCCACGAAGATCCCGGCCTCGTGCACCCGTTCGGCCTCGAAGCGTTCGTCCTGGTCGAGCACGACGACACGCTCCGCGCCCGGTCGCAGGGTGCGGATCTCGGTCCGGTTGCCGACCGGATGCGCGCCCAGGACCGCGTGCGGATCGTGGGCCTCGCCGCGGACCAACCGGTCGAACTCGTCGCTCGTCGAGGTACTCGCCACCCGATAACCCTAAGGGCAGTTCGCCGCATCCGCGCGTCAACGTGCTTCGGGCCGCCAGGGTCCGGGCGTCCTTGCGCTCCGGGCCGCCCTGACCAGGGCGCCGACCCGCTCCGGCCCTCCCGCCTCGGGGCACGCCCGGACACTCCGGGTTGCCGGCCATGGCCAGGATGTCGGTAGCCGGATATCTTGACTACGAATGGTGTGTGCGGAGTAGTTTCTGCGTGTTCGGTCCCCGCTCCGAGCATCAACGGGCACATCTCATTGCTCCCGGGAGGACATGTGATGCGAGCAAGGCTGTTCCGGCAGGTGGCAGCCGTCGCCGCGGCCACGACGACGCTCCTCGCCGCCGGAATCCTCGCGGGCCACGTCCTGACCGGCCACGACGGCGGCTCCGTCCTGGCGGGCAACCCCACCCGTCAGCTGCCGATACTGCCCGCCGCGAGCATCACCGACGACGTGCTGCCCGCGCCCGTCTCGGCCCACGCCGACCCGCACCACCAGTTCCGGATCACCTCCGGCACCGTGATCCACGCGCAGGGGGCGTCCCGGGACGCCGCCGACTACCTGGCCGGCCTGCTGCGCCGCTCGACCGGGTACCGGATCCCGGTCGTACCGGCCAGCCGGCCCGCGCCGACCGGGATCTCGCTGCTGCTGTCCGGCGCCGACCGGCGCGTCGGTGACCAGGGCTACCAGCTCGACATCGGCACCTCCACCGTGGTGGTTCGCGCCCGCAAGGCCGCCGGCGCCCTCGCCGGGGTGCAGACCCTGCACCAGCTGCTGCCCGCCGCCGCGGACAGCGCCACCCGGCAGGCCGGTCCGTGGCCGGTGCCCGCCGGGCACATCCTGGACTACCCGCGGTACGCCTACCGGGGCGCGATGCTCGACGTGTCCCGGCACTTCTTCGGCATGGACACCGTGAAGAAGTACCTCGACGAGCTGTCCGAGTACAAGATCAACTACCTGCATCTGCACCTGTCCGACGACCAGGGCTGGCGCATCGCCGTCAACGACTGGCCGGAACTGACCGAGATCGGCGGGGCCACCCAGGTCGGCGGCGGCACCGGCGGCTACTACACGCAGGCGCAGTACCGGCAGATCGTGTCGTACGCGCAGAAGCGGTCCATCACCATCGTGCCCGAGATCGACATGCCCGGACACACCAACGCCGCGCTGCACTCCCGCGCCGACCTCACCTGTGACGGCGTCGCGCCCCCCGCGTACACCGAGATCGGCAGCCCCAACACCGCGCTGTGTGTCGGCAAGGACCTCACCTACACGTTCATCGACACCGTGATCGGCCAGCTCGCCGCGCTCACCCCCGGCCCGTACCTGCACATCGGCGGGGACGAAGCGTACGGCGTCGACGCGGCCGAGTACAAGACCTTCATCGACAAGGTCGCGCCGATCGTGCGTGAGCACGGCAAGACGCTGCTCGGCTGGGACCAGATCATCGGCGGCACCCTGCAGGCCGGCGACGTCGCCGAGGACTGGGACACCGACAGCGACAACGCCGACCTCGCCGAGGCCACCCACCACGGCGTGAAGCTCATCATGTCGCCGGCCAGCCACGTGTACCTCGATCAGAAGTACAACAAGGACACGCCGATCGGCCTGCACTGGGCCGGTTACGTGGAGGTCAAGGACTCGTACTCGTGGGACCCGGCCACGTTCCTCACCGGCGCGGACCCCGATTCGGTACTGGGCGTCGAGGCGCCACTGTGGTCGGAGACCATCGACACGCTCGACGACATCCAGTACCTGGCGTTCCCGCGGCTGACCTCCGCCGCGGAGCTGGGCTGGTCACCCCGGTCGACCCATGACTGGACGGCGTTCTCGCACCGTCTCGGCGCCCAGGCTCCACGATGGACGGTCCAGGACGTGAACTTCTACCACTCGCCCCAGGTGCCCTGGGTCAGCGCCGACAACTGACCACCCGCGCCCGTACCGCCCGACTGCACCGTTGATGCCGCCCACCGGCGTGGCCCCAGCCCACCGTCCCTTCTGTGCAGCGAAACGCCGATTGGCTCGGTGTGTCGCTGCACAGAACGGAGGTACCGGCGGGCCGGAACCAGCTCGGCGCCGGCCGGAGCTAGGGGAGCTTCCAGTCGATCGGCTCCGCGCCCTGCTGCACGAGCAACTCGTTGGCGCGGCTGAACGGCTTTGAACCGAAGAAGCCCCGGTCCGCGGACATCGGGCTCGGGTGCACGGCCTTGAGCACCGGGGTCTCACCCAGCAACGGCTGCAGCGACTGGGCGTCGCGACCCCACAGGATCGCCACCAGCGGACCAC
>JBAUUM010000484.1:0-9633 GCA_049582705.1 Actinocatenispora sp. | reverse complement strand
CCTCGGGCGTGGCCGCGGCCGCCTGGCGCGTGCCGGCGGCCGGCTTCGGCGCTCTGGCCCGACCGCGCGACGTTCCGCTACTCGATCGTCCCGTGAGCGACGTCACCTCGGCCGCCCGGTCACTGCCGGAACGGTTCTCCCGGTCGCTGTCGGTGTCCACGTCCGCATCCCTTCTGCACGGCCCTGCGGGCCGGTGGTCCCGCCGACCCACGCCGGAGGGCGACGCGAATCGACCCGGCGGCGGCGGACGGGATACCGTCCCGGATGACACCGCCGCACGTGCTCGTCACTGTTGACCGTATCGGGCGTCCCGTCGCATTTCAAACACGTGTTCGACGGACACGCCGAGGAAGCCTCGAAATCCGGGCCTGCCTCTGGTAACAATCGTACTGCGTTCATCGAACACCCGTTCGATCTTGCGGCGTCGTTCCTGTGGGGGAGTAGCGATGAGAGCAGAGGACGTGTCGGTTCGGGTCAGCAGCCGGAGCGGATACCAGGAAGGCCGGTGGGCCAGGCCCGCCAGCAGGTCAGCAGCGCGGCGTGAGCGAAGCGGCGGTGCCCGCCGCGACGCCGGCCCCGCCGGGTTGCGGCGCGACGGCATGACCGGGGCACGTGGGCGAGGACGAGGCCCGGCGCTTCGACTCGTCGCCGTGGACGGTGCGCTCACCGCCGACTGGCGAGTCGGCGTCGGCGGAGAGTTACGGGAGGGTGTCGTCGGAACGCGCCGGCGCGGCCCGGCCGGACCGGGTGACCCGCGTGGTTCCGGGCGGCCCGCTTCTGGGCGAACTGGTTCTGGACGGTCCCGTTCGGGGCGGTCCGGTTCCGTGCGGGGCAGGTCCGGGCGGTCCAGCCCGGTCGGCGGGACAAGACCCCGCCAAGGTGTGTCGGCGGCACCGGTGCGGCTGACCCGCCGCGGCCGGATCGTGGTCGGTGCGTTCCCCGTACTGGCGATGCTGAGTGTCGTCCTGCTGCTGTGCTGGTGACCGACGACTCCGGGCAGCGCCGGGCCAGCGCGGGGGTGGGCCGGCACGGGCGACGAGTCGTGCGGCCGGTAATGTCGCGTTCCGCGAGGATGACGGCCGCGCTTCGGTGCCGGACCGTCGGCCCTGGTCGCGTGCCATGCCTGGTTGTTGCGTCCGCCCGGCGGTCGCGACGCCCACGGCATCGACGGCACGCCGTCCGTGTGGTGTCGGCCGGGGCGCTGCGGGATGTCGGCGGGCGACGAACCGGCGGGGCCGCGTGGCGCGATGTGGGCACCGCGCCGTCGGTCGCGTCGGACGGTCGGGCCCGAGCGGACTCGACGCGGCGAGGGTCGATGGGCCGGATCCGACGGGTCGGACCGGCGCGTCGGACCGGCGCGTCGGGCTGGCTTCCGGACCGGGCGGGGGTCGCCCCGTGCTCGTTCGTGACGCCTCATCCGGTTTGTCGTTGACCTGGTGCGGACGGCGGCCGGCGTGACGCGCCGAACTGCCCCGCAGCTTGCGATATCTGACCCGACGGAATAGCGTCAGACCCAACATCTAGTAGTTACAGCCCTGTAAGATAGGCACAGGTTGGGGTTAGCCGCCCCGACGTCCCGTTGTGGTCCCGTCGCGGAAAGCGCCGCCGGCGACCTCTCGGGATGCCCTGAGGGCCGCCGAGCCGACCGGGCTGAGGTGGATCAGGCAGAGGTGGACAGGGGCACCGACCACGGTCGGGGCCGGCCGTCGTGAGGCGGTCACGGGATGCCGTCCGGGTCGGAGTCCGGCCCCCGGTCTCCCCGGGCGACGCCCGATGGTCAGGCAGGCGGAAACGAGGAGGTGCTCGACATGCGGTGTCCGTACTGTCGGCATCACGAGTCCCGGGTCGTCGATTCCCGGGAGGCCGAGGACGGCCAGCTCATCCGACGCCGCCGGGCCTGCCAGGAGTGTGGAAAGCGGTTCACCACGGTCGAGGAGGCCGTCCTCGCCGTGGTCAAGCGCAGCGGGGTCACCGAGCCGTTCAGTCGGTCCAAGGTGATGTCCGGGGTGCGCAAGGCGTGCCAGGGCCGCCCGGTCGACGACGACGACCTCGCCCTGCTGTCCCAGCGGGTGGAGGAGACCATCCGGGCACGCGGCCCCGCCGAGGTGCCCAGCCACGACGTCGGCACCGCCATCCTCGGGCCGCTGCGCGAGCTCGACGAGGTGGCGTACCTGAGGTTCGCGAGCGTGTACCGCTCGTTCGAGTCGCTCGCCGACTTCGAACAGGAGATCGCCGCCCTGCGGGACAGTCGCGACGCCTCGTCGGGCGGTGCCTCCGGCCCCCGTGCCGACAGCGCCGCGGACGCGCCCGCGCAGGGCACCCGACCGTCCACCATGGACGGTCCGAACGGCAGACCTGCCCGGGTCCCCGGCGGCTGAGTCGCCGGCCACCCGGGCCACAGCACACGAACAGATCTGAGGGAATCATCACGCCAGCAGTTCTTGGCGAACAGAACGACCGAACCGAACGGGCCGCGACCGCCGCGGTGTCCGGGCGTGGTCGCGCGAGTAACGACGACCGGGCGCCACAGGCCGCCCAACCGTCGGCGTAGTACCGGACGGGCCGCACCACGACGGACCGGACAGCGGACAGCGGCGAAGGCCCATCGGCCAGTTCCGGCGGGCAGCAGCAGAGGAATTTCGCGCGACAGGCGCGACGACGAGGGGGAAGACGATGACCGAGGCGGTGGGCACCTCAGCCGACGCGGCGAGTGGCAGGGGCCAGCGGGGCAGGGGCGGCCAGAAGGGGCAGCGGCCCGGCAAGGGCCTGCGCATCGAACGGGTGTGGACGACCGAGGGCACCCATCCGTACGACGAGATCACCTGGGAGCGCCGGGACGTCGTCATGACGAACTGGCGGGACGGCTCGGTCAACTTCGAGCAACGCGGCGTGGAGTTCCCGGACTTCTGGACCGTCAACGCCACCAACATCGTCACGTCGAAGTACTTCCGCGGCGCGGTCGGCACCGCGCAGCGTGAATGGAGCCTCAAGCAGCTCGTCGACCGGGTCGTCAAGACCTACCGGGTCGCGGGCGAGGAGCACGGCTACTTCGCCACCCCCGCGGACGCCGAGGTGTTCGAACACGAACTGACCTGGATGCTCGTCCACCAGTACTTCAGCTTCAACTCGCCGGTCTGGTTCAACGTCGGCACCACGTCCGCCCAGCAGGTCTCGGCGTGCTTCATCCTGGCCGTGGACGACTCGATGGACTCGATCCTGAACTGGTACCGCGAGGAGGGCCTGATCTTCAAGGGCGGCTCCGGTGCCGGGCTCAACCTGTCCCGGATCCGGTCCAGCAAGGAGCTGCTCTCCTCCGGCGGCACCGCGTCCGGCCCGGTCAGCTTCATGCGCGGCGCGGACGCGAGCGCCGGCACCATCAAGTCCGGCGGTGCCACCCGGCGGGCCGCGAAGATGGTCGTGCTCGACGTCGACCACCCCGACATCGGGGAGTTCGTCCAGACCAAGGCCAGCGAAGAGGACAAGATCCGCGCGCTGCGTGACGCCGGCTTCGACATGGACCTGGGCGGCAAGGACATCACCAGCGTCCAGTACCAGAACGCGAACAACTCGGTACGGGTCTCCGACGAGTTCATGAAGGCCGTGGAGGACGACACCGAGTTCGGCCTGCGCTCGCGGACCAGTGGCGAGGTCATCGACAGCGTCCAGGCCCGTGACCTGTTCCGCAAGATCGCCACCGCGGCCTGGGAGTGCGCCGACCCGGGCATGCAGTACGACGACACGATCAACGACTGGCACACCAACCCGGAGACCGGCCGCATCACGGCAAGTAACCCCTGCTCGGAGTACCTTTCGCTGGACAACTCGTCGTGCAACCTCGCGTCGATGAACCTGATGAAGTTCCTGACCGAGGACAACACGTTCGACGTCGACAAGTTCGTCAGGTCGGTGGAGCTGGTGTTCACCGCGATGGACATCTCCATCTGCTTCGCGGACTTCCCGACCGAGGCGATCGGTGACACCACCCGCGCGTACCGGCAGCTGGGCATCGGGTACGCGAACCTGGGCGCGCTGCTGATGGCGACCGCGCACGCGTACGACTCCGAGGGTGGGCGGGCGTTGTCGGCGGCGATCACGTCGCTGATGACCGGCGCGTCCTACCGCCGCTCCGCGGAACTGGCGGGCGTGGTCGGTGCGTACGACGGCTTCGCGCGTAACGCCACCGCGCACACCCGGGTGATGCGCAAGCACGCCGCGGCCAACGACGAGGTACGTCCCGTCGGCACCGACGACAAGCGCATCCTCGCCGCCGCGTCCAAGGAGTGGAAGCGCTGCCTGGACATCGGCGAGCGCAACGGCTGGCGCAACGCGCAGGCCTCGCTGCTCGCGCCCACCGGCACCATCGGGCTCGCGATGTCCTGTGACACCACGGGTGTGGAGCCGGACCTGGCGCTGGTGAAGTTCAAGAAGCTGGTCGGCGGCGGCTCGATGCAGATCGTCAACCACACCGTGCCGCGTGCCCTGCGCACCCTGGGCTACCAGGAGGAGCAGATCGAGGCGATCGTCGAGTACATCGCCGAGCACGGGCACATCGTGGACGCTCCCGGCCTGCGCCAGGAGCACTACGAGGTGTTCGACTGCGCGATGGGCGAGCGGGCCATCCGGCCGATGGGCCACGTACGGATGATGGCCGCGCTGCAGCCGTTCCTCAGCGGAGCGATCTCCAAGACCGTGAACCTGCCGGAGACCGCGACGGTCGCCGACATCGAGAAGGTCTACCTGGAGGGCTGGAAGCTCGGCCTGAAGGCGCTGGCGATCTACCGGGACAACTGCAAGGTCGGCCAGCCGCTGTCGGCGAAGAAGAAGGAGAAGGCGCCGGAGAAGGTCGAGGCGGCACAGACCGTCGAGTACCGGCCGGTGCGTCGTCGCCTGCCGAAGTCGCGGCCGAGCCGTACGACCTCGTTCTCGGTGGCCGGTGCCGAGGGCTACCTGACCGCGTCCAGCTACCCGGACGACGGCATGGGCGAGGTGTTCCTGAAGCTGGGCAAGCAGGGGTCGACCCTGGCCGGCGTCATGGACGCGTTCTCCGTGGCGATCTCGGTGGCCCTGCAGTACGGGGTGCCGCTGGAGACGTACGTGGAGAAGTTCGTCAACATGCGGTTCGAGCCGGCGGGTATGACCGACGATCCGGACATCCGGATGGCCGCCTCGGTGATGGACTACGTGTTCCGCCGGGTGGCGTTGGACTACCTGCCGTTCGAGCGGCGCGCCGAGATGGGCATCCTGACCGTCGAGGAGCGGGCCGCGGAGGTTCGCGGTGAGGACCCGGCGTCGGTGCACGGCGACGAGCAGCTCGACCTGGCCGCCATGTCGGCGTCCGCGCCGACGACGGTGGAGCGCAAGCGGGTGGAGGAGGCGACGGTGACGGCCCCGGCGGCCTCGTCGGCGGGTTCGTCGACGGAGCTGCTGGAGGCGGTGCAGGGCAAGGCCGCCGACGCCCCGCTGTGCTTCACCTGCGGCACGAAGATGCGTCCGGCGGGCAGCTGCTACGTCTGCGAGGGCTGCGGTTCGACGTCCGGGTGCAGCTGACCCGGCCCGTCGCGGTGACGCGACGTCGAGCGGCGTCCAGGTAGACGGATGAGACAGCGCGGGCACCGACCGGAAGGTCGGTGCCCGCGCTGCGCCGTACCGGGCCGCCTCACCGTCACCGGGTCCGGCTCACCGTCACCGGGGCCAGGGCACTGGCCCTGGCCTGTCACCAGGTCCGGGTCACGAGGGCGGCGGGCACCGTCGGGGCAGGCTGACCGTTCCGGGCCGGTGCTCGAACGTGTTCATCACCAGCCACTCGTCCATCTCCGGGTCGAAGAGGTTCTGGACGCCGAACTGCAGTACCTGCCAGAACGTGCCGCGGTCCTTCTGGTCGACGTAGACGTCGCCGAGCGCGAGCGGGAGGCGGAGAAACTTTCCGGGCGGCAGCTTCGGCAGGACGACACCGACCCGCCAGTGGTGCACGTGCCGCCGCGGGTTCTGCTCCAGGGTCTCCGGCCCGACGAACCGCGCCCCGGCCAGCGCCTGGTTCAACTGGTCCCGATCGAAGCCCGGGATCTTCGAGCACGAATGGTCGTCGACGTTGGGCCATTTGTAGGTCAGGGTGTACAGCGTGCCGCGGTAGATCAGGTTCGTGAACCAGATCGGATACTGCGGGCCCCCCGCGACCATCTGGCTGTCGCCGTTTCTGCCCTGCCAGGTGAACGGGACCGTGATGCCCAGGTCCCGGACGATGTACTTGCCCCGGCCGCGGAAGTTTCGCGGGAGGCGCGGTGGCGCCGGCTCGGACGTGGTGGGCCGCTCCGCGGCGACGGTCCGGAGCGCCGGCGTGATCTCGGCCTGTCGCCCGGCGCCGTTCGGCGGCAGCGCCACCGGGACGAGGGCGATTGCTCCGGCGAGAGCGGTCAGGACGACTGTCCGACGTGTGCGTGTCCGACCCATGGTCTCCCTCTGCTGCGGTATCGCGCGCCACCAGGGCGAAGGCCCCGAACGCGATGAATTTTTCACGCAGTGTATATGGGAAATTACAGAGTGTCGGCCATTGTGGGTGCCGTGGACGCGTCGCGGTCGCTGGCGTAGCGGCGATCGGGCCGCAGCGAGCCAGACGGCTGGCTACCGGCCAACCGGCTCGGCCGGGGCGACGGCGGCGCCGGTCTGGTTCGACCGCCTCAGCGACTCGGCGACGAAACCGCTGGACTTCAGCTCCTCGACGAGGTCCCGGAGGAACCGGACCGTCTCCGGGCGGCGTGTGACGGTCGTGCCCACCGCCTGCCGGATCTGCATGAAACGGTCCTCGATCAGCCGGTACTCCGGGTGTGCCGCGACGAACGCGGTCACCGGCTGCCGGATGCCGGCCCCGGCCTCCAGTCCCTGGGCGCGGAACTCGTCGACGCCCTCGTCACCCCGGACGACCTCCGCGTGCTGGAGGGTGCGGGACAGGAACAGGTCGTACGCGGAGCCGCGCTTCACGCCCACCCGTACGCCGGGGCGGTCGACGTCCGCGGCCGTGCCCAACTCGGAGCCTTCGGGCACCACGTACACGCCCTCGATCACCACGTACGGCGCGGTGAAGGCGACCTCGGCCTCGCGGGCGGGATCCACGGCGAGGAAACAGATGTCGGCCCGGCCCGCGGTCATCGCCTCGTACGACTTGCGTGCCGCGTCGAAGCAGACGAACTCCACCGGCACGTCGAGCCGCGCGGCGACCTCCCGCGCGAGGTCGACGGTGATGCCGGCCGGCTCCGTGGGTGTGCCCTGGGCCAGCACCGGGTTGCCCAGGTTGATCGACGCGCGCAGCACGCCGGTCGGTGCGAGGTCCTCGACGACGATCATGTTCCCCATGGGCCCGAGCCTAGCGATCGCGCCGCCTCCGCCGGCACGCCGGGATCAGGCGGGCCCGGCGGTCAGGCCGAGGCCGGCGGTCAGGCGAGCCCGGCGTCGTGTCCCCGGCGGTCATGCGCGCCCGGCGGTCAGGCGGGCACGGCGTCGTGACCCCGGCGGTCAGGCGAGGCCGGCGTCGTGGGCCAACAGGGCGATCTGGGTCCGGTTGTCCAGGCCGAGCTTGGTGAGGATGTGCGAGACGTGCGCCTTGACCGTCGCGACGCTCATGAACAGTTCCGTGGCGATCTGGGCGTTGGACCGACCCTGGGTCACGGCGAGCACGACCTGGTGCTCGCGGGGGCTGAGTACCTCCAGGGCCGCGCGGGCCCGCTGGTACGCGCCGGCCTGGGTGGCCGCCCGGTCCATCAGCCGGCGGGTGATCCGGGGCGACAGGATCGGTTCCCCGGCGGAGACCTGACGGACCGCCTCGACGATGCGCGCGGGTGGGGTGTCCTTGAGCAGGAAGCCGCTGGCCCCGGCGCGCAGCGCGTGCAGGATGTTCTCGTCGGCGTCGAACGTGGTCAACACGATGACCTCGGGCGGGTCCGGTCGTTGGCGCAGCCGCCGGGTGGCGGTGATGCCGTCCACCCGCGGCATCCGGAGGTCCATGAGCACGACGTCGGGGGAGTGCGCGTCGGCCGCCGCGGGTACCTCGTCGCCGTCGGTCGCCTCGCCGACCACCTGGATGCCGTGGATCCCGTCGAGCATCATGGTCAGCCCGGCCCGGACCAGGGCGTCGTCGTCGACCACGAGTACGCGCAGCGGACGGCTCACGCCGGCCATGGTAGCCAGGCGGACAGCCGGAACTCGCCGTCGGTCACCTCGTGGTCGAGCCGGCCGCCGGCGAGGTGCACCCGCTCGGTCAGCCCGATCAGCCCGGTGCCGGTGCCCGCGGTGACGGGCGCGGCGGCAGCGGGGTCCGGCAGCGGGTTGCGGACCTCGATGGTGAGCCGGTCGCCGGCCCGCCCCGCCAACGCCACCCGGACGGTCCGGCCGGGGGCGTGCCGACGGGCGTTGGTCAACGCCTCCTGTACCACCCGGTAGACGGTGCGGCCGGTGGCGGCGGGCAGCCCTGCCGGGTCGGCCACCTCGTCGGACACCCGCACCGTCGCGCCGGCAGAGCGGGACTCCTCGACCAGCCGGGAAATGTCGGCGAGGGTGTGTGACGCTCCGTCGTACCCGTCGTCCGCCTCCTCGTCCCGGAGCAGGGTGATCACCTCGCGGAGTTCGTCGAGTGCCTGGTGCACTCCGGCGCGGACCACCCCGGCGGCGCGGGACAGCTGCTCGGGCGGCGCGTCGGGGCGGTACTCCAACGCCCCCGCGTACGTGGCGAGCAGCGACAGCCGGTGGGCGAGGACGTCGTGCATGTCGCGGGCCAGCCGGGTCCGTTCGAGCATCCTGGCCTCGGCCACCCGGCGGCCCTGTTCGGCCTCCGCGCGGCGGGCGCGGTCGCGCAGCGACATGAGGATGGCGCGGCGTGCCCGGGCCAGCGCGCCCCAGCCGACCAGGGCGGCGTACGCGACCGTGGTCAGGGCGAGCCACCAGGCGAAGGAGATGCCGTCCGGCGGCCGCCACAGACCCTGCACGACGTGGGCCAGGATCCCCGCGGCCGCCATCGCGACCGCCACCGGAAAGCGGCGCCGCTCGGCGACCTGGAGCACGCCGACCGTGGCCGCGGGGGTGGCGGCGGGGGACAGTGTGGCCAGCACGGTGAGCGCGAACGTGCCGGTGACCGGCCGCCACAGCGAGATCGGCGCCAGCAGCACGCTCACCAGTCCCACGGCGAGGTCGACGCGGACCAGGGTCCCGGTCGGGTGTGACGCGTACCGCGCCCACACGGTCAGCGCGGTCAGGACGGTGACCACGGCCAGCACACCGGCCACGGCGACGGGCCGTGGACGGGGCGGGCGCCAGGTGTCGTGCTGCTGCTCGCCGGTCACGGGCCGAGGGTAGCCGCGTGGTCGGCGGTGCCGACACCGACCAAAGTCGAATCCGCCTCGACTCCGGTTGTACCCGTGGTGGCCGGGTGCCCGATGCGGGTGCCGTGCCGCGGCGGCGACGCTGATGGCGTTCAACACCTCGGTCGCGGCCGTCACGGGGCGGCCGCGACCGGTCACCACGTCACCGAAGGGAACACGCCATGGCCAGCAGTACGATGTCCGGCCCGAGCGTCACCACGCCGGCGCCCACAGCGCCGAACCGTTCCGGCCGGGTGGCCGCCCGACGCGCGGTCGCGGTCGCCGTCGC
>JBAUUM010000483.1:0-6324 GCA_049582705.1 Actinocatenispora sp. | reverse complement strand
CGAGCGGGCCGCGCTGCGCGACTGGCTGTGCGGCCGGCGCGCGGCGGCCGATCGCGCCACCGGATTCGCGTGGTCGACGGCGCTGGGCGGCCTGGAGGCCGCGCTGGACGACCTGTGCGCACGGCACGCCGGCGTCCCGCTGGCCGACTGGCTCGGCGCGGGCGCGCCGGAGCGGGTCCAGCTGTACGCGAACCTCAACCGCACCTGGGGCGACCACGCCCTCGGCGACCTCGTGACCGCCGCCCGTACCGCCGCCGCGGAGGGGTTCCCCGCCGTCAAGATCGCGCCGTTCGACGCCGGCGGCGACGGTGCCACCGAGATCGTGACGGCCGGCCTGGCGGTCGTGGACGCGGTGCTGGCCGTACTGCCGGACCGGACCGCGCTGATGATCGACTGCCACTTCCGCCTCGACGACCGGGCGCTGCTCACCGCGCTGCCCGAACTGGCCGCGCGGCGGGCGTTCTGGGTCGAGGACGCCGTCGACCCGCACGACCTCGACCGGCTCCGGTGGCTGCGGGACCGCACGTCGGTACCGCTCGCGGCCGGAGAACACGAATGGGACCCGGCGGTCGTGGAGGCGGCGTGCGCCACCGGGGCCGTCGACTTCTGGCTCGTCGACCCCAAACACGCCGGCGGCCCCCGCGCGACGCGGCGGCTGCTCGGACTCACCGGCGACGCCACCGTCAGCTACCACAACCCGAGCGGCCCGGTGGGCACCGTGCACGCGGCGCAGCTGTCGGGGCTCTCGCCCCGCCTGACGTGGCTGGAGTACGCCTGGGGCGAGCCGGACCGGGTCGACCACCTCAGCCCGGCCGAGAAGGTGGAGAACGGCGCGCTCGTCGTACCGCCGGGACCGGGTGTCGGTGTCGGCCTCGCCGCCGCCGACGGCGGGGAACCGGTGGTGTCCCGATGACCGGTTCGGATCTCGGTGTCGTGATCGTCACCGGCGCCGCCGGCGGTATCGGCTCGGCGATCGTGCGGGCCGTACTGGACGGCGGCGGCTCGGTCGTCGGCGTCGACCTGGACGCCTGTCCGTTCCCGGCCGACGACCGGATCGTCTGGGTACGCGGCGATGTCACCGACGGCGCCACGATCGACTCGGCGTTCGGGGCCGCCCGGGACGCGGGCGGCGCGAGGGCCCTGCTGAGTTCGGCGTTCGCCGACCACCGGGCGCCGCTGGAGGAGCTGACCGCCGCACAGATCATGGCGGTCTTCGAGCAGCAGGCCATCGGGGCCTGGCGGTGGGCGACCCGGCTGGTCGACGAGCGGGCCGGCGCGCCGGGCGACACCGCCGTCGTGCACGTCTCCAGCGTGCACGCGCGGTCCGCCGCTGCCGGCGCCGCACCGTACGCGATGGCCAAGAGCGCACTGGGGGCGCTGACCCGCGCCATGGCGGTCGAATGGGGGCCGCGGGGGGTGCGGTGCAACGCCGTCGAACCCGGCTTCGTCCCCGTACCCCGCAACGCGCACCGGTGGGGTGACGCCGACGCGATGGCGCGCCGGTTGCCGCTGCGCCGGGTGGTGCGGCCGGTGGAGGTCGCCGAGGTCGTCGTCTTCCTGGCCTCTCCCCGGGCCGCCGGGGTCACCGGCGTGTGCCTGCCCGTGGACGCGGGCATGGGTGCCGCGCTGCCGGAATGGGCGTGAGCACCGTGACCGCCGACCTTCTCGACAGGAGCGACGCATGACGTGGTTCGGTCCGGCCGCACTCCTCGGCGAGTGTCCGCGCTGGGACGAGCAGACCCAGCGGCTGCACTGGGTGGACATCGACAACGGCACGCTGTACGAGGCCCGGTCTGCGGCCACCGGGTGGGAGACGTCGCGCCACGACGTGGCGGCGCCGCTGGCGGGTGCGGTACTGCTCGAGCGGGCGGAGCGGGAGCGCTGGCTCGTCGCCGTCGGCGGTGACCTGGCCGCCTGGACGGTCGCCGACGGCCTCGCCGACTCCTTCGTCGTCGAACCCGGGTCGCCCACCTGCCGGGTGCGGCTCAACGAGGTCGTCACGGATCCGATCGGCCGGCTCTGGGTCGGCAGCATGGCCTTCGACTGGACGCCGGGGGCGGGCAGCTTCCACCGCGTCGACTTCGACGGCGTGGCGCACCGCGTGCTCGACCGGATCACCATCGCCAACGGCGTCGGCTGGAGTCCGGACGGGGGCACGATGTACACCACGGACACGGCAACCGGCCGCATCACCGCGTGGGACTACGAACTGGACACCGGTGCGGTGTCGCGACCGCGGCTGTTCACCGCGGCGGAGCCGGGCCAGGGCAGCCCCGACGGGCTCGCGGTCGACACCGAGGGCAACGTGTGGAGCGCCTTCGCGGGCGGCTTCCGGGTCGTGTGCTTCGACCCGTCCGGACGCGAGATCGAACGGGTGCGCATCCCGGCGCCGAACCCGACCAGTTGCTGCTTCGCCGGACCGCTCCGCGACCGGCTGGTGGTCACCACGGGGCGCAAGCGCCTGCCGCGAGAGGCGCTGGAGCAGTACCCGGAATCCGGACGCGTGTGGGACGCGGGACCGGTGGGGGTCCGTGGGCTGCCCCAGACCCGGGCACGCGTACGGCTGGCGCCCACGCCGTCGGAGCCGTCCCGCCCGGAGCCGTCCCAGTCGGAGCCGTACCAGGAGGTGAGCCGACATGCTGGCTGATCAGCTGACTGCGCGGCGGACCCGGCGCAGGCGCCATCGACCCACGCGCAAGCAGAACCTGTGGGCGCTGCTGTTCCTCGGCCCGTGGATCATCGGCCTGCTCGTGTTCACCGCCGGCCCGATGCTCGTCTCGCTGTACCTGTCGTTCACCGACTACTCGTTGCTCAGCGCGCCGCACTGGACCGGCCTGGCCAACGTCCGGCACATGTTCACCGACCCGGTCTTCCTCAAGTCCCTACAGGTCACCCTCGTCTACGTCGGGGTCGGCGTACCGCTGGAGCTGGCCTTCGCGCTGTTCGTCGCGGTGGTGCTCAACCGGGGGATGCGTGGGCTGGGGTTCTACCGGTCGGCGCTGTACCTGCCGTCCCTGTTCGGCGGCAGCGTCGCGGTGGCCGTGCTGTGGCAACGGGTGTTCAGCGGCAACGGCCTGGTGAACGAGGTGCTCGCCCTGGTCGGCATCCAGGGGCCGGCCTGGATCTCCGACCCGTCGTACTCGCTGACGACGCTGATCGTGCTGGAGGTCTGGCAGTTCGGCGCGCCCATGGTCATCTTCCTCGCCGGGCTCCGGCAGATCCCGCAGTCCTACTACGACGCGGCCGCGGTGGACGGCGCGAGCACCTGGCGGCGGTTCCGGCACATCACGCTGCCGCTGCTGAGCCCGGTGATCTTCTTCAACCTGGTGCTGCAGATCATCCGCGGCTTCCAGGCGTTCGCGCCCGCGTTCATCGTCAGCAACGGCACCGGCGGTCCGGTGCACTCGACGCTGTTCTACACGCTGTACCTCTACCAGGAGGGATTCGTGAACTTCCACATGGGCTACGCATCGGCGATGGCGTGGTTCCTGCTGCTGATCGCGGCGGTCCTCACGGCCATCAACTTCCTGCTCAGCCGGTACTGGGTGCACTATGGCGACTGACCTGCGGCGGAGCGGCACACCCCCGGCCGCTCCCGACAAGGACACCGGGACGCGGCGGGCGCCACGTCGCCCCCGACGCTCTCGGCGCCGGCGTCCGCTGGCGCACGTCGCGCTGATCGGGCTCACCGTCACGATGCTGTACCCACTGTTCTGGATGCTGGCGAGTTCGTTCAAGCCGACGAACGAGATCTTCTCCGAGTCTGGGCTGCTACCGAAGACGTGGCGGCCGGACAACTACAGCGTCGGATGGCACGGGGTCGGCACCTCGTTCACGATCTTCTTCGAGAACTCGCTGTTCATCTCGACCGCGGCCATCATCGGCAACGTGATCTCCTGCAGCCTGGCGGCGTACGCGTTCGCGTGCCTGGACTTCCGGTTCAAGCGCACCGCGTTCGCGGTCATGCTCGGCACGATGATGCTGCCCGGCCACGTGACGCTGATCCCGCAGTACATCCTGTTCAACCACCTGCACTGGGTGAACACCTTCTACCCGCTGATGGTGCCGCACTTCTTCGCCGTCGACGCGTTCTTCATCTTCCTGATGGTGCAGTTCATCCGGTCGCTGCCGGGCGAGTTGTACGAGGCGGCGCGGCTCGACGGGTGCGGGCCGGGCCGGATCTTCCTGCACATCGTGCTGCCGCTGCTCCGCCCGGCGCTGGTCACCACGGTCATCTTCAGCTTCATCTGGACGTACAACGACTTCTTCAAGCAGTTGATCTACCTCGACAACTCGAACCTGTTCACCGTCCCGCTCGGGCTGCGGCTGTTCCTCGACTCGACCGGAGAGTCGGCGTGGGGCCCGATGCTGGCGATGAGCACCCTCGCGCTCGTCCCCGCGCTCGTCCTGTTCGCCACGTTCCAGCGGCTGATCGTGGACGGGATCGCCACCACCGGTCTGAAGGGATGACGTCGGGCATGACACGCAAGCCGAACGTGCTCGTCGTGATGAGCGACGAGCAGAGCTGGGACACGATGGGCTGCACCGGCAACCCGGCGGCGCGGACACCGGCGCTCGACGACCTGTGCGCCGAATCGACCAGCTTCGACCGCGCGTACACGCCGTTCCCGCTCTGCTGTCCGTCGCGCGCCAGCCTGTGGACGGGCCGGATGCCCCGCCACCACGGGGTGCTCGGCAACTGGCGGCCGGTCGTCCCCGAGCTGCGGACGGCCGGGTTGGCGGCCGACTTCCGGCGCGCCGGCTACCACACCCTGTACACCGGCAAGTGGCACGTGCCGGGCACCACCCCGCAGGCCATGGGCTGGGCGGACACCGCGGCCATCCCGGCCGTCATCAACGGGCAGGACCGCGGCCGCTACATCCCCGACTACCGCGAGTACGCCACCGGGGCGGGGTACGAGTTCGACCCGCACCACATCGAGAACCTGACCGAGGCGGACCTCGCGGGGACGAGCAACGGGCGGCGGTACACGACCTCGTCGGTGCGTCTGGAGCACTACCTGGAGCCGTGGCAGACCGGGCAGTTCCTCCAGGCGTTGGACCGGAGCCCGGACGACCGTCCGTGGCTGGCGGCCTGCTCGTTCAACGCGCCGCACTTCCCGCTGATCGTGCCGGCCCCGTACGACACGCTCGTGGACCGTTCGGCGGTGCGGCTCCCGGCCAGTCTCGCCACCGGCTCCGCGACGAGGCCACGCGAGGTGCGGGAATCACGGTACGCGACAGACTTCGCGCACCTGACCGAGGCGGACTGGGTCGAGTGCACCGCGCACTATCTCGGGTTGTGCGCGCTGGTCGACGCCCAGCTGGCGACCATCGTCGAGCACCTGCGGCGGCGTGGGGAATGGGACAACACCATCGTGGTGTTCACCTCCGACCACGGCGACCTGATGGGCGCGCACGGGTTGATGGAGAAGGGTCATCTTCTGCACTACGAGGAGGATCTCCGGGTGCCGCTGTTCGTGCGGCATCCCGACATCCCCGCCGCCCGGGTGCGGAACCTGGTGTCGATGTGCGACATCGCCGGCTCCGTCGCCGAACTCGCCGGAGTGGAGCGGGAACTGCCCGACGACGGGCGGTCGTTCACCGGGATGCTGGGGCGCGGTGACGCGCCGGCGACAAGGGAGTACGTCACCGCGGAGACGGCGCTCGCGGCGGGGCACGCGGGAGGGCACGGTGACCCGTTCTTCGCGGGTGACTGGGAGTTCCCGCGCGACAGCCTCAACCTCTCGGTACGCACACCCGACACCCGGTACGTGTTCCGGTCGCACGACGAGGACGAGCTGTACGACCTGACCCTCGACCCGCACGAGCAGGTCAACCGTGCCGCGGACGCGACGTACGCGCAGCGGCGGCGGGAACTGCGTGGCGTGCTCGCCGACGAGATCGGCGACTCGTTCCGCGGCATGGCCGACACGCTGCGCTCGGAGGTCGCCGCCGCACCGTGACGTAGCCGCGTCGTGTCGGGCTCCGGCCGCTCACGGCGCGGGAGCGGTGTCCTGGTCGCCGGGTGCCCGGTTCCGTGCGCCGCCCTCGGACACGTCGGGTGCGCCGTCCTCGGGCACGTCGGGGACCGCGTTGCCGTCGTCGAGCGCGCCGATCCGGGTGGCGAGGTCGGGCCGGTCGTGGTGGTCGAAGATGCGGGTCACCTGGCGGTGGATCAGATGCCGGGCGGGCGGTTCGGCGGCCCGGTGGAACTCGTCCAGCAGCGAGCCGATGGTGTCCCGCGCCGTCGCCGCCAGCGCCGGGTCGCGTGGCGCCGCCGGTGCCGGGTCGAGGGACGCCATCCGCGCCGGGTCGTACGTC
>JBAUUM010000482.1:0-3557 GCA_049582705.1 Actinocatenispora sp. | reverse complement strand
CCGGCGGGTGGCGGGCGGCGCGGGGCCAGGGCCGCGCAGCACGGGGTCAGGACAGGCGGGCGGGTCAGGGGCCGCGGGTGGCGAACACGACGCCGATGCGGAGCCAGAGCACGGCGAGGACCGGCAGTACCAGCGGGACGAACCCGTAGCCGGCGCCGAACCAGGACCACACGGTCGCGTCCGGGAACGCGGTGGGCCGCAGCACACTGGCGGCGCCGACGGCCAGTACCCCGGCGAGTTCGACCGCGCAGCCGACCATCGCGGCCCGGCGGCGCCGCGTGCCGGGCCGCCGCTCGACCCGCACCAGCAGGACCAGTTCCACCAGGTACGTCAGCGCGGCCAGCACCGACAGCGCGTACGCGACCGGCGCCCGGTCCGGGTGCGTGCCGAGCTGTACCGCGCTGCGGGCGCCGGCGGCCACCACGAACAGCACGTAGCAGCAGACGAGTACGCGTCCCGGACCGATCCGGCGGGACGTCGCCCGGTCAGCCACCGGTGGACCGCCAGGTCGCCTGCATGCGGACCACGATCACGGCCTCGACCAGCAGCGCGACCGACAGCAGCCCGGCGGCCCAGCGGTCGCCGTCCCGCCCGGCCTGGCTGGCGACGGCCGGGAACACGGCCAGCGACGCCACCAGGTACGCCACATGGGTGGCGGCCTCGCCGGGCCGGTGCCCGCGGGCCAGCCCGACGACGTCGAGGACGGCCTGGCCGAGCAGTACCAGTTCCAGCAGGCCGAGCAGGGACAGCGCGGCCCGGACCCGGTACCGGCCGGTCACCGCCCACGCGGCCACGACGAGCGCGCCGAGCAGGCAGCCGAGGACCGTACCGAAGGACAGCCCGTCGATCATGCCGCCGCCGTGGCGGGCGCGCGTCGGGCTCGGCGGCGCTTCTTGACCCGACGTCGGACCAGCCAGGTGGACAGGCCGGTGAGGCCGAGCGCGAGCGGGGCCAGGCCGAACGCGAACCAGATGATCCGCCACCAGCCGTTGACCATCCACCCGAAGTGCGACGCCTCGAAGACCTTGTCGTAGAAGGCGTTCGCGGTCGGCTCGTCCGACGCGAGCCCGACCACCTTGGTGTGCCCGGCGTCGTGCGCGTCGACGTAGACGGTGACGTCACCGTTGTAGAACAGCCGGTGCCCGTACGGGTCGTACCCGTTGGCGAGGGAGATCTCGTAGTAGTCGTAGTCCTTCGAGGGCGTCGCCAGGTACGTGACGTGGCCGGGCGTACGGTCCAGCGCGGCGGCGGTCGCGGCGGCGGCGCCGATCCGGTGGGTGCCCTTCGCGGCGTGGTGCGGGGTGAACGAGTACAGGTCGGCCGACACGGGTTTCCCGCCGGTCATGGTCAGCCAGGCATTCTCCACCGCGGGCATCTCGAAGGCGGCCCCGGTGACCCCCCACATCAGGATGAACGGCACCGCGACGATGCCGATCACGTTGTGCAGGTCGTAGTCGCGGGCGAAGCGTCCCCGGCCGGCGCGCACCCGCCACCCGTGGGAGAACTTGGCGAAGCTCGGCCACCAGATGATCGCGCCGCTGATCGCGAGGAGCACCATCAGCAGGCCGAGGATCACGAGGGTGAGGCCGCCCCAGGTCACGCCGGTGAGTGCGGAGATGCCCAGGGTGGGCACCGGCTTGACGAGTGCCGGCAGGTAGCCCGGGTACCCCTCGCAGGTCAGCCCGCAGTCGTGCAGGTTGGTCAGGAAGCCCATCGGTCCACCGGTGAGCGACTCGTGCCCGTTGATGTGCCCGCTGCCCGGGTCGACGCTGTACGCGTTGGCGTAGGCGGAGTCGCCGACGACCAGGATGGCCTTGTCCCGGGACACCCACGCGGCGTCGAAGTCCGGGTGCGCGCGCTGCACCACGTCGAACGCCTCCGACGGGCCGAGCGGGTGGGCGCTCGCGGTGTGCGTGTAGAAGCTCGCGTGCGTGGCCCGGAAGTACTCGGCCTGGTACAGCACGATCGCGCCGGAGGTGGTCTCCGCGAGCAGGGCGAGGCCGAGGACCAGCGAGGTCCACCGGTGGGTGACGACGAGGGTACGGCGGACGGGGCGGCGGCGCAGCCAACGACCCAGCCGTGACCGGCGCCACCGGCTCGGGCGTGGCCCGGTGGGGCGCACCCGTTCCGTGTCGAGCACGTCGCGTTCAAGATCGCTGACTGTCATCGGCACCTCGATAGCAGTGTGGGCCGGCGCCGCCGGCAACCTGCACAAACAGAAGGTAGGTTAGCCTTACTTAACTCGAAAAGTCCAGGGGTCCTCCCCGTCCATCCCGGCCGACTCTTCGTACCGATCGCGCGCCCCGCGGCGTTTGACCACCGGGCGTCCGGGTACCGCTGCGGCCGAGGAGGTGTCGCGGGCATGGCCACCGACGAGGTCACCGTGGGCAGGCGCCGGGTCCGGCTCGGCCACCCCGACAAGGTGCTGTTCGCCGACCCGGGAATCAGCAAGGCGGAACTGGCCGACCACTACCGGGCCGTGGCCCGGCTGATGCTGCCGCACATCCGGAGTCATCCGCTGGCGCTGCAACGCTTCCCGGACGGCATCGACGCGAACGGCTTCCTGCAGAAGCAGCGTCCCGAATCGGCGCCGGACTGGGTCGGCGCCGCCACCGTCGACCGGGAACAGGGCGGACCGCTGACCATGCTGACCTGCGACGACACGGCCAGCCTGGTGTACCTGGCCGACCAGGCGGTGGTCACCCTGCACGCGTGGACCAGCACGGCCGACCAACCACGGCGACCCACCAGGATGATCTTCGACCTGGACCCGCCCGACGACGACAGCTTCGACCGGGTCCGGTCGGCGGCACACGCGCTCCGCGCCCTCCTCGACGAACTGGGCGTACCCGGCTACCCGATGACCACCGGCTCCCGAGGGCTGCATGTCGTCGTGCCGTTGTCCGGCGGCGACGACGTGGACGACGTACGGGCGGTGGCCCGGCAGCTGGCCGACACGCTGACCGACCGGTACCCGGACGAGCTGACCACCGAGGTGCGCAAGCAGAGCCGCAGGGGCCGGCTCTTCGTCGACACGCTGCGCAACGCGTACGCGCAGCACGCCGTCGCGCCGTACTCGCCCCGACCGAAGCCCGGCGCCCCGGTGGCCACACCCCTGCACTGGGACGAACTGGACGATCGGAGACTGGACGCACGCCGGTACACCGTCCGCACCATCGGCGACCGGCTCTCCACAGTGGACAACCCGTGGCGGGACATGAACCGGCACGCCCGTTCGCTGTCCTCGATCCGTCGCCGCCTCGCCAC
This sequence comes from Actinocatenispora sp., assembly GCA_049582705.1. GTDB lineage: Bacteria > Actinomycetota > Actinomycetes > Mycobacteriales > Micromonosporaceae > Actinocatenispora. The sequence goes on along the minus strand of JBAUUM010000482.1, from coordinate 290 downwards.
GCTCTGACCACACCGCCCCGGCGTCCTGACGATGCCGGTTTCAACCTTCGGCGTACGGGGAACAGAAACGTCACCGCGTGTCTCCGCCCGTCCATGGACGAGGAACGCATAACCGTCCACATCGGAGACTGCCATGACGCAGGAAACTGCGGACCACCGGCCGGTCGTGGTCGGCGTGAGCCTACGGACCGGGTCGCCCGACGCGCTCGCCTGGGCGGCCGACGAGGCAGCCCGCCGGCACGCCCCGCTGCTGGCCGTGGCCGCCTGGTGGCCGGACCGCCCGGTCACGG
>JBAUUM010000481.1:0-6279 GCA_049582705.1 Actinocatenispora sp. | reverse complement strand
ACCCCGCACCCTGCTGATATTCCAGGTGTGGTAACGGTTGCGGGAACTGGGCGCGGAGGATCATTCTGGACGGGCTCGGTCCATGGGCCGCGAGTGAGTATCGCCGCGCCGGCAAAGGACATCGTTTCGAGTGCGGCACCGGCGCAGAGCTCGACTGGCTATGCCTCGGGCGTAGGAACGAGTGCTTCGGCTGCCATTGTGTCGGGTGTCGTGGCGCTGATTCGTGCGCGCTATCCGAAATTAAATGCAGCCAACGTAATAAACCGACTCGTCAAGACTTCCGACGACAAGGGGCCCAAGGGAAGAGACGGCAAGTATGGGTTCGGTGTTGTTGATCCAGTGGCGGCCCTGACGGCCGCCGTTCCTTTCACGTCGGTTAATCCGCTTGGTGATCCAAATGAACTCTCGCGAAGATCAACCCCCAAAAAAGCTGCGACGGGATTGGGCAAAGATTCTTTCGATATTCTCCGGACGCTGACACTGTCGGCGTTGGCGCTAATGCTGATAGCTGTGACCTTGTTTACATTGCGAAGACTGGCCAGCAGGCGATAGGGCTGCTCACCCTGTTTGGTTCCTCAGGCTGCAGACCTTCCAGCCGCTTTCATTTCTGAGGGTGAACGTCCACATGACGCCTGGATTGTTCGTAGTTGTTCCGCCGACCGTCGTTCGTGCTTGAACTTCTACCGTGATGATCGCGCGACTTGCTCTTCTGTGAAGGACTTTCATATCGGTCCAGTTGTAGCTGATGAAATTTCCAGGAGTTGCTTTTTCAAACTCCTTGATTTGACTGATCATTTTCGCGGTCTGTCGTCTAATGTGCGTGCCAGCGCAAATGTAAGTTTCAGAGAAGCTCATACTGCGCTTGTTCAGCGTCGCATCAAGATAGGAATCAGCTGCGTCTGTCGGTGACGTTTGATGAGTGACCTTGTAGGCGTCCTTGAAGATGTAGAGGCCTGCGGCGAGGGCGAGCGTGATGATGGTGGCGGCCGCTCCGAGTGCGAGGAAGCCGAGGATCGTTCCCGGCGTCCGTCGGATCGGACGCTTGACTCGGCGCGGCCGAGCAGGCGCCGAGGTCGGCGCATCGGCGACGGGCGGTGACTCGGTCATTGCGGTATCACTCCGCCCAGATCAGGTAGACGGGGACTTCGGTGCCTGGGGCGGGTTGCCCGGTGAAAGCCCAGCGGTACCAGTCGGGCTCGTCGCAGATCCGCACGCAGATCGTGCCGTCCGGGTTCTGGTACGGCTCGGTGGTGGCCCGCAGGTCGCGCCGCGCCGTGGCCGGCGAGACGACGACCACCCGACGGCCGGCCAGGCCGAGCACGTCGCGGGCGGGTACCGGCGGACGGGACGGTGGCGCGTCGAGAGTGACCAGCCGGGACAGTAGATCCGTCGGCGTCGGGGCTGCGGTCGGCGTCGACGGCGTTGCGTCGGCGACCTCTTCGATCCAGACCCGATCCATGGGGATCAGAGGCGCGAAGACTTCCACCTGGTCGATTTCGGCTCGGTAGTAGTCGGCCTCGAGAAGAACCGGCACGAGTTGTGCGCCGTTGTTGTCGACGGCGTCGTCGGCACGCAGGTCGTAGCGCCATCCGTGTTTCGCGTGACCGGTCACCACCCGCTTTCCGCGCAGACGGGAAACCTCGCTGGCGGGCACCGGCACGACCGGTGCCGGCTCGGTCGGAAACCAGAGATCCGGGTCCGTCGACTCGGTCATCGACGGGCCGCGGGTCCGGCGCTGCCACTGTTCACGAACCGATGGTAATGGCGTAAACGCCCGTTCGGCGCCGTGGCGTCACAGGTGTCGCATCCACAGGTTCGTCTCGTGGTACGTGCCGGTGTCGCGTTCACGGTCGATCACGACCATGTCGAGCGCCTGCGGGACGACGTACCGGTCGGTCTGCGGAAACGCCATTCCGGTCCAGCTCTCCCACTCGGCGACGGTGCCGGTGATGACCATGGACCTCTCCGCGGGGCCGAGGACGATCGCGCCGAGGCGCTGGTGCGTCCGGATCCACGGGTCCAGGTGCAGCCCGTCCTCCCGAACCCAGGTGGCGAAGTCCGTCATCGAGGTCAACGGGTACCTGGTCTTGCTGGTCGGCCGGACGGGACAGATCACCGCACCCAGCCCTGCCTCGATGGCGCGGTGGCGGAGGGCGGTCAGTACGCGCCCGGCGAGCCCGTTACCGTGCCGGTCCGCCGCGACCGCCGCGGCCATGACGCACAGCGTGTTCGGCGGGAGGGCCGCCTCGTACCCCTCGACGCTGCGCATCAACGCGCCGTCGTACCCGTCGGGCAGACCCGAGAGGGTGCCGTCCCATCGCAGGGGTACGGCCCAACCACCGGCCACGACCTCACCGTCCTGCAGTAGTCGCAGGTCGAACTGCGGAAAGTACTTCTCCACCCGTTCGATGAACGCACCGCTGATCGGGTCGTGGAAGATGAACTCGGGCCACACCTCCCGTAGGGCGGCCCGGGCCTGCTCGTCCAGATGCGGCGTGTCGGAACAGGTGACGATCTCGAAGGCCATGTGGGCACCCTACGAAAGTCGGCCGTCTGTCCGCACCACCGAATTCATGCCGGTGACGCCCGGGTCAGCTGGTGCCGACCGGAGCGCCCTTGTCCTGCATGAACGGGACGGGATCGACGGCACCGTTGGAGGACAGGTCGTTGTGGAGGTGCACCTCGAAATGCAGGTGCGGCCCGTCGGCGTTACCGGACATGCCGACGTGCCCGAGCGTGGTCCCGACCTTGACCGTCTCCCCCACATGGACGAGGGGTCGGCGGACCATGTGGCAGTAGCGGGTGTCGATGCCGTCGGCGTGTTTGATCTCCACGTACCAGCCACATCCGGCGGTCGAGATGCTGCCGTCCGTGTCGCAGTTGCCCGTGGAGGGTTCGCACGTCGCGGTGATGACCAGGCCGCCGGCCGCGGCCACGATCGGCGTGCCGCGGGGCGGAGCAAGGTCGACGCCGTAGTGCATCGCGCCACCGCGTGCCCCGAACGGTGAGCTGATCGGTCCCTTGACCGGCTGCACCCAGCCGGACGCGGCCGGCTCGCCCGCAGCTGCGCAACTGTCGGCGCCGGGAACGGTCTTGGCGGTCTGGCTGGAGCGGGCGGCGCCGTTGGCGAGGGTGTTCACGATGCTGGTCGCGGCCGGTTCCCACTTCGCGTACGCGTCGGGGAAGGCGCTGTTCTGCACCAGCTGCGCCGCTGTCGTGACGGGCATCTGCTCCCAGCCCTTGACGGCCATCAGGGCGTGGAAGAACTTGTCGGCCGACGTCTCGGGGTTCATCAGTTCCTTGACCGTGCCCCAACCGCCGGCTCCCTCCGGAGCACTGGGCCGCTGCTGGAACAGCCCCACCGAGTCGTGGTCGTGACCGACGGCGTCGTGGGGCAACGCCATGCTGTGCTCGACGACCAGCGGGTACGCGGGATTGTCGTTGGCGTACACCTTGAGGCCGGACTCCTGCAGCGCGGTCGCGATCGCCACCACCCAGCCGCGTGCCGGTACGTGCATCGCCGCCCCCGACCGGATGATGCTGAAGGCCCGCGACTTCTGCGCCTCGCTGAACCCGGACACGGCGGGCAGGTTCGCGTACTTGGGCAGCGCCCCGCCGCAGCTCGCGGGGTTGATGGCGGGTGTCTTCTGGTCGGCGAACAGCCCGGTGAGCGCGACCGTGCCACCGAGCCCGCAGCAGAGCAGCGTGAACGTCAGGGCCACCGACACGCCGACCCAGACGCGCCGGCGCTTCATCGGCGGGGATCCCAGTCGATGCCGTCGACCAGCCAGGTGCCCTTCTTACTGACCAGGCGGTACACCAGGGTGCCCTCGTCCGTGGGCAGCGTGACGTCCGCCCACACCGCGCCGTGGTCGGCCAGCTTCGCCGGCCCGGTGCGCTCATGCGCCGGGACCGTCACCGGGTCCATCGTGCTGATCTGCTGGGCCAGCTTCTTCGTCGCGTACCGGGTGAGCGCCGTGCGCCACACCTTCGGTGGCCCGTCGGACTTCAGGTACGACGTGCAGAAGTCGGTCGCCACATCCAGCGGCCCCGGCTGACCGGGACGGACCACCGGATCCACCGGGGAGGGCGCCGCGGTCGGCGCGTCGTTCGGTGCTCCGGACTCCTTCGTGCCGCCGGTGGCCTGCCCGCCGGTGATGGGGCTGGTGTTGGTGTCGTTGGTGGCGCCGCCCAGGCCGGCGAGTCGACCGATCAGCACCACCACGATGACGGCCAGCGCGGCGAGCCCGGCGAGGCCGTACCGGCTGGTGACGAAGGCAAGCACACGACGCATCGCTCACTCCTCGCCGTCAGGTCCGGGACCACGCGGAGTCCGACTTCTGGTAGTCGGCGATCTCGCGGTCGATGGCGTCCGCATCGGCGGATATCCGTTTGTCCGCCTGCCCGACACTGTGCGCCAGGTCGTCGTAGTCGGCGCCGTCGACGTACCGGCCGGTTGCCGGCACCCAGACCCGGTCGGCGTCCTGGTCGCTCTCCGAGTACGGCGTGGAGCCCACGTACACGTCGGGCCGGTCGCCCGCCGGCGTCGGCTGCTGTTCCGGCTGGTCGGCCGGTGCCGGCTGGCGGTCCGGTGCACCGGTCGCCGGCGCGGGCCTGCCGACCGGTGCCGCATTGTCGCCGGTGGTCTCCGCGCGGCGTCGCTTCGAGTCGTCGGAACCCTGCGCCTCGATGTCTCCGAACGCGGCCGCGCCCGCGGCGCCGAGCGCCACGCCCTTGAGGTCGCCGAAGAACCGCTTGTGCCAGGAGCCGATGTTCGCGATCTCGCCCATCGGACTCTTGCCGCCGAGCTGCGTGATCCGACGGTACGGGCGCAGCAGCAGCCAGCCCACCACGCCGCACAACCACACCAGGGTGATCTGCAGCCAGCCCGGCAGGGTCGCGGTGTTCATGATCAGGTCGACGGCGAACAGGTAGATCGAGGCACCGGCGCCGAAGATGATGATGTTGAAGATCGCCGCGATCACGATATTGACCAGCCGCTTGAATCCGGCACTCGCCGGCCGCAGCAACGCGACCGTGCCGATCACCGGTATCGCCACCACCGCCCACCGGAAGATCAGGAACCCCAGGATGATCAGCAACGACGCCGCGATGTCGAAGAAGCCGAAGGCCAGCGCCGAGATGATCGAGATCAACCCCGCCCCGATCCTCGCACTCCCTTCCTTCCCCTGCAGATAATTGAACGCGTCAGGGTCTTCTGTCTTGATCTGCTGTGCAATCCGCTGAAAACTATCCGACTTCTGTTTCAGAATTACTGCGCGCTGGTTTGGATGTGCTTCGATCTTCTTGGCTTGGCTCCAACTCAATGTCGAAGCTTCGTACAGCGCGAATCCATATTTCTTTGCCGTTGTGCTCGTCGCTGAGCCGAGTGTTCCTCGCAACCAGTTGTTGTACAGAACTGTCTGCGCCGCCGTGTCGCTTGCCCGTATCGCAGGAGAACGATGGTCCTTGCACAAGTCCGGATCGTACGTAACACCTGGTGGAGTTGGCTTCATCGCGTTTGGGCATTGTGCAACTGGAATATTCTGTGGCCTCGGCCCCACCGCGCTGTGGACAACTCTTAGTCCTTGGACGAGGCTGTCGTCAGCCAAGTGAGCGGATCTCAGAGGCCACGCGGCGACGGCGGTTACCACCACCATGATCAGGACGGCCCACCCGGCAGTGGTAAGCGCATCACTCAGATCGGCCTGCCGCGACCGCCAAACTAGGTAGAGGCCGACAACCGCCACCGTGATGACGCCGAAGATGCTGAAGACCTTCCGGTACATGGCCTTGGTGGCCCTCTGCACCAGTCTGTCGGCCCAGCCCCACATACTCCCAGGCTCGTATGCCTTTTCTCTGAAAGCGTTGGCGGCACCAATGATGCCAGTGGAGACCATCAACTCGCCGTTGGCGATCGTCGTTGTTGTGCTGGCATCGCTAGGAAGCGCTGAGGCTCCGCTCGCACAGTCGGGGTTGTAGACGGGGTAGTTGTACCCGCCATACCCGTAGGTGCTGTAAAGACCGCTGATTCCCTTCGCAGAATCAGATTCAGAGGCAAACCACCCGCCAAAGCCGCTGTCCGGTGCGTTCGGAGTTGGGATGCCCATACATTCGTTGATCGTGCTGCTCGGCTTGGGCAGTTGCTTCACGCAGTTGGCGACCTGCTGCGGGTCCTGCCACTGCTTCAGATTGCAGTGGGATGGGGCGGCGTTGGCGGGTTGCGCGGGCCAGAAGAGTACGGCGACCGCCGCCATCATGATGGCGAGAAGCAGGGAG
>JBAUUM010000480.1:0-6155 GCA_049582705.1 Actinocatenispora sp. | reverse complement strand
CGACTATCCCGCCGCCGGGCCGTTCCAGCTCTTCGCCCAGGAGGACCTGAACTTCCAGACGCTGCTCACCCTCGGCTCCACCGGGTACGGCTCCGCCGAGGTCGGCGAGATCGTCGCCACCACCAACCGGATCAACGCGCGCGGCGCGACGTACCAGAACTACTTCGACGAGTTCCGGGCGACGGCCGCCCGGCTGGCGCACCTCGCCGACGAGGAACTGAAGGCCGGCCACCTGGTCAGCGCCCGCAGTGCGTACCTGCGGGCCGCGTCGTACTACGACGACTGCCTGTTCTTCGTACTCGGCACCGACCAGCGCGCCCACGAGGCCGACGTGTACCGGGTCATGCAGCGCAACTGGAACCGCGCCGCGCAGCTGTTCGACCCGCCGTTCGAACAGGTCCGGATCCCGTACGAGCGCAGTTACCTGCCCGGGTACTTCCTCAGGCCGGACGCCCGCGACATCCGCCGCCCCACCGTCATCCTCAACAACGGCAGCGACGGCCAGAACGTCGACCTGTACGCCTTCGGCGGTGCCGCCGCGATCAAGCGCGGGTACAACGCGCTGATCTTCGAGGGCCCCGGCCAGGGCTCCGTACTGTTCGAACGGGAGATCCCGTTCCGGCCCGACTGGGAGCACGTGGTCGCCCCGGTCGTGGACTACCTGCGGTCCCGGCCGGACGTGGACCGGCGGCGGATCGCCATCACCGGCTGGAGCATGTGCGGCGAGTCCGTGATCCGCGCCGCCGCGTTCGAACACCGGCTCGCCGCGGTGGTCTCCGACCCGGGCGTGGTGGACGCGTGGCTCGGCTTCCCGGCGGTGATCCGGGACCTGTTCGACAACGGAGCCTCGAAGAGTCAGGTCAACCAGGTCTGGCAGGACGAGATCGTTCCGGCGCTCGACACGGTGGAACGGTTCACGTTCGCCAAGCGGTCCGAACTGTTCGGCCGGCAGTACCTGCGCGACGCTCGGGCCGGTCGGATGTTCAGCGACCTGTACACGCTCGGTGAGACGATCATGAGGGTCGACTGCCGCGACACCGCGCACCGGGTCACCGCGCCGACCCTGGTGAACAACTACCAGGACGAGCAGTTCTACCCCGGGCAGGCGCGCGACCTTTTCGGTCTGCTGCGCAGCCCGAAGCGGTTGCACACCTTCACCGTCGCGGAGGGCGCCAACTTCCACGACGCGCCGATGGCACCGCAGACCCGAAACCAGGTCGTCTACGACTGGCTGGACGACACCCTCTGACCGACGCCGTCGGGGCGATCAGGGCCGTCGGGGCGGCCAGGGCCGGACGGTCCGGGCCGCCCCGCGGTCGGACGGTCGCGCCGCGGGTCACAGCCAGTCGGCCGGCGCCAGTTCGATCTCGAACGGCACGCTCACCGGCAACGTCTCCCCCGGCCGCACGGTACGTACCTCGTCCCAGGTCCCGTCGACCTGCGGCATCGTGTGCACATGCGTACTGCCGTCCCGCTCGATCCGCCAGTACGCGTCGATGTCGCGGTGTGCGTACAGTTCACACTTGAGCTTGCGGTCGCGGTGCTTCGTCGTGACGGACTCCACCTCGACGACCAACCGTAGCGGGGCTTCACCCCACTGCTGTTCGACGTCCGGAAGCTCGGCGTCGACGACCGCGAGATCGGGGATCACATGTTCGTCCCCGATGATGAAGCCCGCGTTGGTATAGGCAGCCCACCCGTGTGGAAGCACACGAAGCACGGCGAGCTGAAGCCGCCGTACACGGTTCTCGTGGGACCACGTGGCAGGGGGGTTCCCGACCAACTCTCCATCGAGGATCTCGTATCGGTACCGGTCGTCCGGTGCGTGAGCGATGAGGTCCAACAGTTCGGCGAGGTCCTCGCCGGTCGTCGGCTCGGGCGGGTCGTAACCGACGGGCTGCGCGCTCATCGTGGCGTCCCCTTCCTGGGCGGCGTCGTCCTCGCGGTTGGTCATGCTCAGCTCCGGACCCCGTACAGACTATGACCTGCGATCATGTGACCCGTCCCTCGCCGTACTGACCGGGACACGCCGCCGCCGGTGGTGGCGCGGAAATCCGATGCCGGAGCGCGGGCACGGGGCTACCGTCGGCCCATGGCGAGCTACATCAAGTCCGTGACGTTCGACTGCGTCGACGCGCTGGTGATGGCCCGGTTCTGGGCCGGGGCGCTCGGCTCCGACGTGGACGAGGACTCCACACTGGACCGCGCGTTCGTCGAGGCGGCCGGCTGGGGTGGCCCCAACATCTGGTTCGCCCGGGTGCCCGAACCCAAGACCGCGAAGAACCGGATGCACTTCGACCTGCGCGCACCGGGAACGGTCGCCGCCGAGGTGGCCAGGCTGGTCGAACTGGGCGCCACCGTCCAGCACCCCGGCGACGAGCTGACCGTCCTGACCGACCCCGAGGGCAACGAGTTCTGCGTCGAGTGACCGCGCATCGGTCGCGGACAGCTCCCGCCCGGCCGTCGTCGACCGGCCTGGCGTCAACAAGCCCGGTTGGTGCCGCGGGTCGTCAGGTGGTCGCCGCGGAACCGCGCGCCAGGCGCAGCACCGCGACCAGGGCGCCGAGCGCCAACGCGGCGACCGCGACGGTGAACGCGATGCCCGCCGTACGCAGACCCCAGACCGCGCTGCCGACACCGACCAGGATGACCGGGACCGAGATGCCGGTGTAGGCCACGACGAAGAAGCTGGAGACCGTCTCGGCCCGGCGGTCCGGCGGGCTGTGCTCGGTGACCGTGGCCATGCCCGCCCGGAAGCTGATGCCCTGCCCGATCCCCACCACCACGGTGCCGACGACCAGTGCCAGGAACGCGTTCGTCACGAGCGCGAGGCCGATACCGGCCAGCCCCGCCACCAGCACCAGGCATCCGGTGGGCAACGCGACCCGGGTCGGCAGCCGGGCCAGGCCGACCTGGCCGATCGCCGAACCGGCGAACATCGAGAACACCACCGCACCGGCGAGCGCCTCATCCGGCCGGTGCAGCAGATCCGCCAGGAAACCCGGTTCGATCGAGGTGAGCAGGCCGAACACGGAGAACGCGGCGAACACCGCCACGGCGGCGGGGACGAAGACCGGGCGCACCGAGGCCGGCACCGCCGGGCGTTGCGGCCTGGGCCGCGCGCCGGGCCGGACGTCGACCGTCTCCGGGGAGAACCACACGCCCACCGCCGCCGGCAGCAGCACGGCGAGGTTCGCCACGAACGGCCAGCGCAGCGGCTCCGGCAGGTACTCGGCGAACAACCCGGCCAGCAGCGGGCCGCAGCCCAGGCCCAACATGTTCACCACGGTCGCCAGCAGCGTGGCGGCCCGGCGGTGCCGGGCATCCACCAACTCGACCAGGGTGACCGTCGCGGTACCGGTGAAGATCCCCGCCGACACACCGGACAGCACCCGCCCGGTGAACAGCGCGACCAGGCCGCCGTCGGTGAGGAACACCACGGCGCTGAGCGCCGCCACCGCCAGGCCGGCCAGCAGCAGCCGGCGCCGTCCGAGCACGTCGGACGCGCGGCCGAACAGCAGCAGTGCGGCCAGCACGCCACCGGCGTACACCGCGTAGATGACGGTGGTGAGCAGGTTTCCGAAGCCGAACTGCTCCTGGTAGAAGTGGTAGAGCGGGGTCGGCAGCGTGGTGCCGAGCATGGTCACGCCGAAGGCGTAGGCGACGAAGACGAACGCCACCCGGGGCGGTAACCGTACCGATCCCGAGCGACCGGCGGCCATCAGGCGACGGCGCGCCGGGTCGCCGCGCTGATCGTCGCCGACCCCAGCACGATGTCGCCGCCGGGGTCAGGACGGTAGACCACGATCGCCTGGCCGGGTGCCACGCCCCGGGCCGGCTCGTGCAGCCGGGCGGTGAGCGTGTCACCGTCGGCCTCGACCGTCGCCGCGTGCACCTCACCGTGCGCGCGCAACTGCACCTGGCACTCCAGCGGCCCGGTCGCCGGCGCCCCGTCCGTCCACACCGGACGTTCGGCCCGCACCACGTCGACGTCCAGGGCCTCACGCGGTCCGACGGTCACCGTGTTCTGCACCGGCGTGATGGACAACACGTACCGCGGCCGGCCGTCGGGCGCCGAGCGGGTCAGCCCCAGCCCCTTGCGCTGCCCCACCGTGTACGCATACGCGCCGTCGTGCCGGCCGACCACCTCGCCGGTGGTGGAGTCCACGATGTCGCCGGGCGACTCGCCCAGTTCCCGGGACAGGAAACCGCGGGTGTCGCCGTCTGCGATGAAGCAGATGTCGTGGCTGTCGGGCTTGTCCGCCACGGCCAGACCCCGCCGCGCCGCCTCGTCACGGACCTGCGCCTTGGTGCTGTCGCCGAGCGGGAACACCGCGCCGGCCAGCTGGTCGGGCCGCAGCACGGCCAGCACGTACGACTGGTCCTTGCCGTCGTCGACCGAGCGGCGCAGCACGCCGTCGGCCAGCCGGGCATGGTGGCCCGTCACGACCGCGTCGAAGCCGAGCGCCCGCGCCCGGTCCAGTACGGCCGCGAACTTGATCTTCTCGTTGCAGCGCAGGCACGGGTTCGGGGTCCGCCCGGCGGCGTACTCGGCGACGAAGTCGGCGACCACGTCCTCCCGGAACTCCTCCGCCATGTCCCACACGTAGAACGGGATGCCGATCACGTCGGCGGCGCGGCGCGCGTCCCGGGAGTCCTCCAGCGTGCAGCAGCCCCGCGCGCCGGTCCGGTACGCCTGCGGGTTCGCCGACAGCGCGAGGTGCACCCCGGTCACGTCGTGCCCGGCGTCCACCGCCCGGGCAGCCGCGACCGCCGAGTCCACCCCGCCGGACATCGCCGCGAGCACCCTCATCGTCGCCAACTCTCCTGTCGCCTCCGACCTCCTGCGAGCGTAGCCGGCCTCCCGCCGGGCCGTCCGGTCACCGGGCCTTCCGGACCGCGGTCGCCCGTCGGGCCCGTTCCACCGCGCCGGGCAGCACGCCCAGCAGCGCGTCGACGTCGGCCGCCGTCGAGCTGTGGCCCAGCGAGAAGCGCAGCGAACTGCGGGCCCGGTCGGCATCGGTACCCATCGCCAGCAGTACGTGGCTGGGCTGCGCCACCCCCGCCGAACAGGCCGAGCCGGTCGAGCACTCCACCCCGGCCGCGTCCAGCAGCATCAGCAACGCGTCGCCCTCACAGCCGGGGAACGAGAAGTGCGCGTTGCCCGGCAGCCGGTCCACCGGGTCCCCGTTCAGCACCGCGTCGGGCACCGCCGTACGGACCCGCACGATCAGGTCGTCGCGCAGCACGGTCAGTCGGGCGGACTGCGCCTCCCGCCGCTCCACCGCGAGCTCCACCGCCAGCGCGAACGCCACGATGCCGGCCACGTCGAGGGTGCCGGACCGTACCTCGCGTTCCTGGCCGCCGCCGTGCAGTACCGGGGTGCAGGCGACGTCGGTACGCAGCAGCAGGGCGCCGACCCCGACCGGACCGCCGATCTTGTGGCCGGTGACCGTCATGGCCGCCGCACCGGACGAGGCGAACCCGACCGGACGGGCGCCGAGCGCCTGCACCGCGTCGGTGTGCAGGGCGATCCCGTGCTCGGCGGCGACCTTGGCCAGTTCGGGCACCGGCTGCACCGTACCGACCTCGTTGTTGGCCCACATGACGCTGATCAGCGCGGCCCGACCGGCATGCTGTTCCAGCGCCGCGGCCAGGTGCTCGGGCCGGGTCCGAGCATCGGCGTCCACGTCGAGGGCCAGCACGGTGAACCCCTGCCGTTCGGCCATGAAGTGCGCGGCGTCGAGCACCGCGTGATGTTCGGCGGCGCCGATGAGGATCGCGTCCCGGGCCGGGTCGGCGGCCCGGGACGCCCACGCGATGCCCTTGACGGCCAGGTTGTCGCTTTCGGTGCCGCCGCTGGTGAAAACGACCTCGCTGGGCCGGGCGTCCAGCGCCACGGCGACGCGTTCCCTGGACTCCTCGACGATGCGCCGGGCGGCCCGGCCGCTGGCGTGCAACGACGACGCGTTCCCGGCACGGCCCGCCGCCTCCGCGTACGCCTGGATGACCTCAGGCAGAACGGGAGTGGTCGCCGCGTGATCGAGGTAGGCCATAGACAACGAGACTAATCCGAGCGTGGCCGGACGCCACAGGTACCGCCGGGTCGGTTGCGCGGCGGACGCTCGGTGCGCCCGCCGCGTCGGGTGGCCGCC
>JBAUUM010000479.1:0-6444 GCA_049582705.1 Actinocatenispora sp. | reverse complement strand
GCCCCAGCGGACGCGGCCACCGCCATCGCGGGACCGGCGGCGAGGCTGACCGTGCCGCCCCGATGGTTGGTCCGTTCCAGGGTCCCCGCCGCGGGAGACCCGGCCACCGTACGCAGGACCACCCGCGCCGTCACCGCACCCACCGCCGCGAGCAGTACCCGGCCGGCGACCCGGCCCACCGGTCCACGAGCTCGACCGCTCACACCGCCTCCTGGCTGGTCCGGGCCACCGTCGGCCCGCCAGCCGGGGTCAGCCGCTCTTCGGGATCAGTGCCGTGGCACCGTCCCCCAGACCGTACTGCCCGACGTGTCCGGCCAGTTGGTCGGACAGGGCGAGCACGGTGGTGATCCGGCCCTGCACTACGTTGAGTGTGTCGACAGTGGACACCACCGGGTTCAGGTCGCCCGCACCACGCACCTCGGCGACCAGGTTGCCCTCGCCCGAGGTGCCCGGACCCGCGACCACCGTCGGGCCGGCCTTCGCGAACTGTCGCACCACGGTCAGCCCGGCCAGGTTGCGCTGCACCGCGTCCCGGTCGGTGGCCGGCGTCCCCGCCACCACCACGACCGCGTCCGCGGGGCCGCTGACCTTCTGCCCGACCACCAGGTTCTGCCCGGTCGAGTACGCGGTCAGCACCGTGGTCCGGGAGTCGGTCGAGACGTGGGCCTTGTCGTGCATGAGCACGGCCGCCAGCAGCGCGGCCGAGGACTCCACGCCGTCGGCATTGTTCGGCAGCCGGGTGTGGATGTCCACCGGCAGCTTCGCCGAGGCCAGGTCGCCGAGCGCGTCGCTGTTGGCCGGGTCGGTGAAGGTGCTGGTCAGCTGGACCTCGCCGGTCACCTTGGCGCCGCCGTAACCGAGCATCTGCTCGGTGTTGGTGACCGACTTCTCGTCGGCGCCGGGCAGCACCAGGACCAGCACCGCACGATCGGTGAGGGCACCGGACAGGATCCGCGGCGCCAGCTGCCGGTCGAAGTCCTCCTTGCGGTCCGCCTCGGCCGTCAGATGCTGCACCTGACCGCGGTACTGCGCGTTCGACTTGCGCAGCCCCCCGACCTGGTCGTTGAGATTGTCGGTGAGGGTGCCGTTGAGCGCGGCGGTGCCCAGCACGAGGCCCACCGCGAGCGCGAGGAAGACAGCGGTCAACGACACGACGTGGTACCGGAAATTGATCACGAGAACAGCCTCTGCACGTGGAACAGCAGGTTGTCCCACCATTCGGCGAGTACCTGGAGATAGGACCGGCTGATGGTGGACACCGCGACCGCGGCGGCCAACGCGGCGAGCGCCGCGATCACCAGCAGCAGCAACGAGGAGGTGGAGATGTTCTGTCGGTAGAGCCGACTCACGCCCTTGGCGTCGACCAGCTTGCCGCCCACCTTCAGCCGGGTCAGGAACGTCGAGGCCATGCCGCCGCGACCCTTGTCGAGGAACTCGACGAGGGTGGCGTGGGTGCCGACCGCCACGATCAGCGACGAGCCCTTCTCGTCGGCGAGCAGCATCGCGAGATCCTCGCTGGTCGCCGCCGCCGGGAAGGTCACCGCCGGGATGCCCAGCCCCTCGATCCGCGACAGGCCCGGCGCGCGGCCGTCGGCGTAGGCGTGCACGATGACCTCGGCGCCGCAGCGGAGGACGTCGTCGGACACCGAGTCCATGTCACCGATGATCATGTCCGGCGTGTACCCGGCCTCCACGAGCGCGTCCGCACCGCCGTCGACACCGATGAGAACCGGCTTGAACTCACGGATGTAGGGCCGCAGTACGTCCAGGTCGGCCTTGTAGTCGTAGCCGCGTACCACGATCAGGCAGTGCCGGCCGGCCAGCGACGTGCTGACGTCCGGTACGCCGACACCGTCGAGCAGGAGGTCCCGCTCGCGCTTGAGGTACTCCATGGTGTTGCCGGCGAACGCCTCGAGCTGCGCCGAGAGTCCCTCCCGCGCGTCCACCATCGCGGCGGCGACGCTCTCCGCGTCCTGCCGCGCACCGGTGGCGACCTTCTCGTCGCCGACGAACACCGTGCCGCCGTCGATCCGTACGGTGTCACCGTCACGGATGGCGTGGAACACGTCCTCGCCCACGTCGTCGACGAGCGGGATCCCGGCGCGTATCAACACCTCCGGGCCCAGGTTGGGGTAACGACCGGAGATCGACGGCTTGGCGTTGACGACCGCGCTCACACCGGAGCCCACCAACGCGTCCGCCGCGACCCGGTCCAGGTCGAGATGGTCGATGATCGCGATGTCGCCGGGCCGCAGCCGACCGGTCAGCCGTTTCGTGCGCCGATCCAGCCGCGCGGGTCCAGTGACCGCGCCTGCTTCTGCCGTCCGGGTGCGACGGATGGTTGGTAGCCGCATCGCGTCAATACTCGCACCGCCGAACCAGCATCACCGGTCGCGACATGCTGTCAAATCCCACCGCGTCCGGGAATCCCGCGCCGGTTCCCGACCGCGGCGTGCCGGAAGACACCGCGGCGTCCGTCCCGGTGTCCCCCGCGGTCCGCAGACTCAGGCGCCGTCCGTGTCCCGGCCGCCCCGCATCTTCTCCGCGCGCGCCACGGCCAGCAACTCCTCCGCGTGCGCCACACCCAGGTACGAGTTGGGCAGACCGGCCAACATCCGGGCCAGTTCCCGGGCCCGCTCGCTGTCCTCCACCACCCGCACACCGCTCGTGGTCACCGCGCCGGCGGAACCCTTCTGCACCACCAGATGCCGGTCCGCGAAGGCCGCCACCTGCGGCAGGTGCGTCACCACCAGCACCTGGTGGCCCCGGGCCAGCCGGGCCAGCCGGCGACCGATCTCGACCGCGGCCTCCCCGCCCACACCGGCGTCGACCTCGTCGAACACCAGCGTCGGCGGACCACCCGCACCGGCGAAGACCACCTCGACCGCCAGCATCACCCGGGACAGCTCACCACCGGAGGCACCCTTCTGTACCGGCAGCGACGGAGCGCCCGGGTGCGGCGCGAGCCGCAGCTCCACCTCGTCGAGGCCGTCCGGTCCGATGCCCGCCTCGACGCCGTCCACCGGCACGCTCGGCGCACCCGGCGCCACCGGGCGGGTGCCGACATGCGCTTCCACCCGTGCGTGCGGCATGGCCAGCCCGGCCAGCTCCGAGGAGACCGCGTCGCCGAACCGGTGCGACGCCTCGCGCCGGGACGCGGCCAGGCGCCCGGCCAACTCGGCCACCTCGACGGCCAGGCGGTCCCGCTCCGCCTCCAGGGCGGAGAGCGTCTCGTCCGACGAGTCGAGCGTGGCCAGCTGCTGCTCGGCGTCGCGCGCCCAGGCGAGTACGCCGTCGGTGTCCTCCGCGTACTTGCGGGTCAGCGCGCGCAGCGCGGCGCGCCGTTCCTGGATCCCGGCCAGTCGCGCCGGGTCGGCGTCCAGGCTCGCCAGGTAGCTGGTGAGCTCACCGGAGACGTCCGTGACCAGCCTGGCCGCCTCCTCGATCCGGCCGGCCAGCTCCGCCAGGGTCTGGTCGACGCCGCCCTGCGCCTCCAGGTCGTGCCGGGCGGCGCCGAGCAGCGTCGAGGCGTCCGCACCGGCCGCCGGGTCGTCCAGGTCGCCCGCCAGGGCCTGCTGGGCGCCCAGCACGGCGACCCGCAGTCCCTCGGTGTGCTCCAGGCGCTGCGCCAGCGAGCGCAGCTCGACGTCCTCACCGGGCTGCGGGTCCACCGCGGCGATCTCGGACAGTCCCAGCCTCAGCAGGTCGGCCTGCTGGTTGCGTTCGCGCGCGTGGGCCCGCTTCTCCGTCAGCTCCTCGTCGCACCGGCGCCACGACCGGTACACCTCGCGGTAGCGGTCCAGCAGCTTCTCGTGGTCCGGGCCCGCGTAGCGGTCCAGCGTCGCCAACTGCTCCACGGGCTGCAGCAGCCGCATCTGGTCGGACTGGCCGTGCACCGCCAGCACCTGGGTGCCCAGGTCGGCCAGCACCCCGACCGGCACGGAACGGCCACCGACGTGCGCGCGGGACCGGCCCTCCGCGCTCACCGTCCGGGCCAGCAGCACCGCGCCGTCCTCGTCGGGCTCAGCGCCGGCCTCGGTGACCCGCGCCGCCACCGTCCGCGCGACGCGGCCAGAGCAGCGCAACCGACCCTCGATGACCGCCCGACCGGGATCGGCACGGACCCGCCCGGCGTCGGCCCGACCCCCGAACAGCAGACCCAGCCCGGCGACCACCATCGTCTTTCCCGCGCCGGTCTCACCGGTGATCACGGTCAGCCCGGCGTCCAGTGGCAGAGTTGCGTCGTCGATGACACCCAACCCGGTGATGCGCAGCTCTTCCAGCACAGTACCGACGATAGCGGTGCCCGCCGACAAGCGCGTACCGGCGCCGCCGTCGACGTGCGGAACGTCGCCCCGCCGGCCGTGCGGCCGGTCAGCGTGGCGTGCCCCGCCATCCGTTGACCGGCAGTGCGAACTTCTTCACCAGACGGTCGGTGAACGGTTGCGGACGCAGCCGTACCACCCGCACGGGCAGCTCGCCGCGCTGCACGACGACCCGGCTGCCCGGGTCCAGCTCGAACAGCCGCCGTCCGTCGCAGGTCAGCAGCGCGAACGTCGTGTACGGCTCCACCGTGATCGCGAACGTGGACGTCGGCGCGGCCACCAGCGGCTTGCTGAACAGTGCGTGCGCGCTCACCGGCACGAGCAGCAGCGCCTCCACGCCGGGCCACACCACCGGCCCGCCGGCCGAGAACGCGTACGCCGTCGAACCGGTCGGGGTCGCGCACACCACGCCGTCACAGCCGTACCGGGACAGCGGGCGCCCGTCCACCTCGAGCAGCACCTCGAGCATCTTCTCCCGGGCGCCCTTCTCCACGGTGGCCTCGTTCAGCGCCCACGAGCGGGCGGTCACCTCGCCGTCCTGGTACACGACGATGTCCAGCGTCAACCGCTCCTCGACCGTGTACGCGCCGTTGCAGACGTCCCGCACGGCCTTGTCCAGATCCACGAACTCCGCCTCGGCGAGGAACCCGACCCGGCCGAGGTTGATGCCCAGCAGCGGCGCCCGCACCGGCCGGGCCAGCTCCGCGGCGCGCAGGAACGTGCCGTCCCCGCCGAGCGCGAAGACGATCTCCACGTCCTCCGCGGCCTCCTCGGCACCCACCGCCACCAGGCCGGGTACCTCCAGATCGCCGGCCTCGTCGGCCAGTACCCGCACCCGGAAGCCGGCGGCCAGCAGGTCCCGGGCCACGGTCTGGGCGTGCCCGGTACTCGCCCGGCGCCCGGTGTGGGTGATCAACAGCGCGTCGCGACTCACGCGTCCTCCGCGGCCTCGTGCCGGGCCGACTCCACGACCTCACGAACCCGTTCCTCCTGGACCGGTCCCGCGCCGCGGCGCAGCCACAGGAAGAACTCGACATTGCCCGACGGCCCGGGCAGCGGACTTGCCGCCACCCCGGCCACGCCCAGGCCCAGCCCCGCCGCGGTCGCCGCCACCGACAGGACCGCCTCCGCACGCAGGCCGAGGTCACGGACGACACCGCCGGTGCCGACCCGTTCCTTGCCCACCTCGAACTGCGGCTTCACCATCGGCACCAGGTCCGCGTCCTGCTCCAGGCAGGCCACCAGCGCGGGCAGGACCAGCCGCAGGGAGATGAACGACAGGTCCGCGACGCACAGCTGCACCGGCCCGTCGATCGCCTCCGGTGTCAGGGTGCGCACATTGGTCCGCTCGTACACCCGGACCCGTTCGTCCGTGCGCAGCGACCAGGCGAGCTGTCCGTACCCGACGTCCACCGCGGCCACCTCACGGGCGCCGGAGCGCAGCAGGACATCGGTGAATCCACCTGTGGACGCGCCCGCGTCCAGACAGCGCCTCCCCCGCACCGACAGGCCCTCCGACCCGAAGGTGTCGAGCGCACCGAGCAGCTTGTGCGCACCGCGCGACACGTACTGCGGTCCCCTCTGCACCACGCGGATCGCGGCCGCCGGATCGACGGCGGTCGCCGGCTTCTGCGCGACCATCCCCGCCACCTCGACCTGCCCCGCCGCGACGAGCTGCCCGGCCTGTTCCCGGGACCGCGCCAGGCCTCGCCGGACCAGTTCGGCGTCGAGTCGTGCCCTACGAGCCATGAGCCGTCCCGTCGCCCGGGCGCTCCAGCGGCCACCGCTGCGTCCGGCCTGGGGCCGCGCCATCCTCGGCGCCCGCACCCGCGGCGTGCCGGTCACCCGATGCCGTCATGCGTCATCCACCGTGGCGAGGGTGTCCTGCAGCGCACGGTGGATCTCCTCGTACCCGCCCACCTGGTCGATGACCGGGAGACCGGCCAGGGACGCGAGCCGCGTCATCGCGTCGTCGACCCGCGGGTCACCGGTCGGCTCGACGCTCGAACCTCGACGGTCCACCTCGACCGCGTCCGGCGGACCCGCCTCCGGCCCGGGCCAGGACTCGTCCCCGGCCCGTTCATCGGACTCAAGTGGCCGCGTCGACACCGGTGGCGTC
>JBAUUM010000478.1:0-1524 GCA_049582705.1 Actinocatenispora sp. | reverse complement strand
GAGCTGGGGCTGCCGGCGCGAGCGGCGCCCAGCGCGGAGGTCGCCATCCGGGAGCGGGACGTCGTGGTGCTGGCCACCAGTTCCGGCGTACCGGTCGTCGACCCGGCATGGCTGTCGCCGGGCACGTCGGTGACCACGCTCGGCCCGAAGCAGCGCGGCCGGAGCGAGTTCGGCGCCGCGCTGGCCGACCGGGCGGGGCTGCTGGTCACCGACTCGCTGGACCAGGTGGCCGGCTACGACCCGCCGTTCGTACTGGCCGGCACCCCGGCCGCGGGCCGGCTGCGGTCCCTGGGCGCCCTGCTGGCCGGGGACGTCACGACGCCGAGCGATCCGGCGACGATCAGAATGTACTGCTCGGTGGGCCTCGCCGGCACCGAACCGGCGCTGCTCGCCGCGGTACTGGCCGGCGCCCGACCGACCGACGGGTGACCGCGACGGACCGGTCGGGTGGGACCGGGCTCGACGGACCAGGGGCCGGCGGCGCGGCACCGGCCGGGACGGTCAGGTCGACGGGCGAGCGGCCCCGGCCGGCCCGGAAACGGGACCGGTCAGGTCGGCTTCTGGACCGCGGCGGTGTAGACGTCACGGCGCGGGACGCCGAGCTCCGCGGCCACCGCGGCGATCGCGTCGCGGCGGGACATTCCGGTCGCCTGCCGCTCGTCGACCGCGACGGCCAGTTCGGCGGTGCTCAGGGTGGGCGGCGCGACGGCCGGCGCACCGGCCACCACCAGGGTGATCTCCCCGCGCGGCGGGTCGTCGGCGAGCCCGTCGGCCAGGTCGCCGAGCGGTGCCCGGCGGATCTGCTCGTACGTCTTGGTCAGCTCGC
Organism: Actinocatenispora sp.; assembly: GCA_049582705.1. GTDB lineage: Bacteria > Actinomycetota > Actinomycetes > Mycobacteriales > Micromonosporaceae > Actinocatenispora. Next base: position 698 of record JBAUUM010000478.1, on the reverse strand, counting down.
GGCACAGGGCGGCCGGCCGGTCCGCGCCGAAGGCGGCGGCGAGGTCGCGCATCGTGCCGGTGATCCGGTGCGTCGCCTCGAAGAAGACCAGCGTGCGCGGTTCGGCGGCCAGTTCGGCGAACCGGGACCGGCGCTCGGCGGGGCGGCGGGGCGGGAAGCCCTCGAAGCAGAACCGGTCGCAGGGCAGCCCGGACAGTGCGAGCGCGGTGGTGACCGCGCTGGGACCGGGCACGGCCGTCACCGGGATCCCCGCGTCGACCGCGGCCCGGACCAGCCGGTACCCGGGATCGGAGACGCTGGGCATGCCGCCGTCGGTGATGAGCGTGATCGCGGTGCCCGCGACCAGCTCGGCGAGCAGTTCGGGGGTGCGACGCTCCTCGTTGCCCTCGAAGTACGAGACGATCCTGGGCGGCAGCGTGACGGACAGCTCCCGGGCCAGTCGGTGCAGCCGGCGGGTGTCCTCGGCCGCGACCAGGTCGGCGCCGGCCAGCGCGGTACGCAGCCGGTCGCTGGCGTCGCCGATGTTGCCCAGCGGGGCGCCGGCGAGTACCAACCCGGGCGGCTGCTGATTCATACCGTCATGCTCCTGGCGATCGTGGGCGGGCAGCGGTCCCATTCTGCGCGACCCGCCGAACGGGTGGCACGGGCATGCCCGGCGGGCGGCACGGGCATGCCCGGCGGGCGGCACGGGCATGCCC
>JBAUUM010000477.1:0-20877 GCA_049582705.1 Actinocatenispora sp. | reverse complement strand
CGTGACGTCGGGGGCGGCACGACGATCACACCGACACGGGAGGTGCCGATGTCCGAGGTGACGATCCAGTCGATCGGCCCCGAGGACCTGCCGGACGTGGTCGAGATGGTGCACGAACTCGCCGCGTTCGAGAAGGCGCCCGAGTCGTGCCACCTGACGGTGCCGCAGCTGGAGCGCGCTCTGTTCGCCGAGCATGCCGCGCTGTTCGGACACGTCGCACGCGCCCGACTGGACGGCGGTACGACCAGGGCCGTGGGGTTCGCCCTCTGGTTCCTGAACTTCTCCACCTGGGACGGCACGCACGGCATCTACCTGGAGGACCTGTACGTGCGGGCCTCCGAGCGCGGCAGCGGCCTGGGCCGCCGGCTGCTCGCCACGCTGGCCGCGACGTGCGTCGAGCGCGGGTACACGCGGCTCCAGTGGTCGGTGCTCGACTGGAATCCGGCGCGTGACTTCTACCGCGCCATCGGCGCCGAGGAAAACCTCGACTGGGTGCCCTGTCGGGTCACCGGCGTCGCGCTGACCAGCCTCGCCACCGGAGCTTGACCCCGCCATGCCGGCGCGGGCTGTCACCGGTTGCGAACGTCACGGTTACCAATTGGTAGCAAATCGGCACCAGTGGCCTTCTCGGCATGGGCGCGAACGGCGTACAGCGCTTAGAGTGCAGGCGTGGTAGAGGTGTTGCCGGAACCTGCGATGGACGAGGACCTCGTCGTTCTGACGGTGCCCGCTGACGGCGCCTACCTCTCCGTACTCCGCACCGCCACCGCGGGTCTCGCCGCACGACTGCACTTCACCCTCGACGAGATCGAGGACCTGCGCATCGCGGTCGACGAGGCGTGCGCGATGCTGCTCGCCGGCGCCACCGGGGACACCGAACTGACCTGCCGTTTCGAGGTCGCGGACCGGGCGCTCGTGGTGGCCGTGAGCGTGCCCGACATCGGGCAACGGTTGCCGGGCGCGGAGACGTTCTCGTGGATGGTGCTGACCGCCCTGGCCGGACGGGTGACCGCCGACATGTCGGGAGGTCGCGCGACCATCTGGCTGACGAAGCAGCGGGACGGCGACTCGTGACCGCCACCGGACGCCGCCGGCCCGTCGAGCAGTCCGCCCCCACCGGCACGCGGGAGCAGCCCGCCGCCGCGATCCCCCGGCCCTCCCCCGCGTACGCGGAGCAGGCACCCACCCGTGAACTGATGGCGCGGCTCGCCGACTGCCAGCACGGCGAGGGTCACTGGGCCGCGCTGCGCGCCGAGGTCGTACGCCGGCACCTGTCCCTGGTCCGCGCGCTGGCCTGGCGGTTCCGCAACCGCGGTGAGGACCTGGACGACCTGATCCAGGTCGGCACGCTCGGCCTGCTCGGCGCCATCGACCGGTTCGACGGCTCGCGCGGCGCCGAGTTCACCACGTTCGCGACGCCCACCATCGTCGGCGAACTCAAGCGCCACCTGCGCGACCGCGCCGGCGCGGTGCGGGTACCGCGCCGCCTGCAGGAACGGCACGCCGCCGTGTCCCGCGCCTCCGTCCAGCTCTACCAGCGGCTCGGCCGCTCCCCGACGGTGCACGAACTCGCCACCGAGATCGGCGGCACCGACGAGGAGGTACTGGAGGCGCTGGAGAGCGCGCAGGCGTACACGACGGTGCCGTTGGAGACGACCGACCCACCGGCGTACGCGGCGCAGGACAGTGCCGACGCGCTCAACGGCGTGGAGAACCGCGCCGCGCTGCGGCCGCTGCTGGACCAGCTCCCGGCCCGCGACAAGCGGATCATCGTGCTGCGCTTCTTCGCGCACCGCACCCAGTCGGAGATCGCCGCCGAACTGGGCATCTCCCAGGTCCAGGTGTCCCGCCTGCTCACCAAGACCCTCGAAACCCTCCGCCACTCCCTCACCGACTGACGCCGCCCGCCCGCGCCGCCTCCCCTTTCTGTGAAGCGACACGCCGATTGAATCGGCATGTTGCTGCACAGATCGACGGCACCCCTCGTACTGTGCAGCGACGCGCCGATTCACATGGCGTGTTGCTGCACAGTTCAGCGCCCTTCCACGTTCTGTGCAGCGAAACACCGATTGGATCGGCGCGCCGCTGCACAGTTCGGCAACGTCCCACGTTCTGTGCAGCGACACGCTGACTGGCTCGGCGCGCCGCTGCACAGAAGGCCGCCGCTGCACAGAAACGGCGCCCACGGTGGGCAAGCGATCCGGACGGACGTGGGGCGGGCAGGGTCAGGAGCAGGCGATCGGGTCGCCATTGGCCGGTTGGTGGACGGCAGCGTCGCGGGCGGCGCGGAAGTTGGTGCGGTACGCGTCGAACACGGTCGCGTCCTCGAACTGCAGGATCGTCTCGTCGGACTGCCGCAGCGAGTTGCCGCTGAGGTTGGCGCTGCCGGTCCAGACGATCTCGCGGTCCGGACCCCCGTAGTACTTGCCCTCGATCTCCAGGTACTTGGAGTGCGTCCACACGCTGTCCGCGTTGCAGAAGTACCGCACGACGACGCCGTTGTACCCGCTGCTGGTCGCGGCGAGCAGGGTGTTGAGCGACTCCTTCGCGAGCGCGTTGCCCGGGTCGTAGTTCGCCACGACCTCGACGTAGCAGCCGGCCTTGTCGAGCGCGACGAGCTTGGTGGCCAGGTACGGGCGGCTGATGATGTGCTGGTTGACCCGGATGATGGTGCGGTGGTTGTCGGTGGTGCCGACGCGGGTGTTGCCGAAGCAGTCCACGTTGTCGAGCACGGTCTCGATGGTGTCCTCAGTGGGGTCCCGGTACGGGTCGGCACCGCTGGCCGCGGCGCGCGGGAAGAAGTGGATCTTCGCGTTGCCCGAGGTGACGGGCGGCCGGCCGGTGTCGTAGTAGTTGGCGTTGCCGTGCATCGCGGCCAGGTCGTCGAAGTAGCCGGAGTACGCCTGGTAGAGCGGGTCGTTGCCGGCGAGTACGAGCGCGTTGTTCCAGCCCTTCGTGCCGTCCCGGCCGAGGTGCAGGTTGGCCGAGGACTGCACGACCACGTCGGTGGTGCCGCCGGTGTTCGAGAACAGGAAGAACTTGTTGTGGTTGATGGGGTTGACGCCGCCCATCACCTTCGTGCCGACGCAGCCGCGGTCGGCGGGGCAGGTGATCGCGTACGAGGTCGCGGCCTTGTCGGTGCCGAGCGCGCCGGTGAGGCCGGACCACAGCGCGATGCCGGTCTCCTTGTGGTCGACGATGACCTGGACCTGTACTCCGCGACCGTGCGCCGCGATCAGAGCGTCCGGGATGGCCGGGTCGTCGACGTAGTACATGGACATCCGGATCCGGGAGCCGGCCGCGGCGCCGTTGATGAGTTCGACGATCCTGGTGACGATGGCGTTCTGCTGGGCGGTCGTACCGTTCGGGTCGTTGAAGACGGCCTGGGTGGTGACGGCGGCGGCCGCGGGCGTGGGCGCGGCCAGGCCGGACGCCAGCAGGGCGACCCCCGCGGCGACGGCGAGCACGGACTTCGCGAGAACCTTCATGAAGACTCCAGGGATCGAAGGAACTTGCCAATCTGGAGTCTAGAAAGAGGGACAACCCACACGCCAGGGGCGATACGGACGGGACATCGTCGGGAAGTCGGCAATCCGACAGCACCCGCGGTGCCGCTGACGACGGACTCCATCGATCCTGGAGTCGGCGGCGATACGATCCGCGCCCGGTCGAGTACCAGGAGGCATGCCATGGCTTTTCCGCACCGCGTCGGCGACGGCGAACACCGCGTACTCGTCCTGCATGGCTGGTTCGGACCCGGCGAGTCGTGGCAGGCACTCCTGCCGCACCTGGACCCGACGGCGTTCACTTACGCGTTCCTCGACTACCGCGGCTACGGCAGCCGACGCGGGGAGGCCGGCGAGTACACCGTCGAGGAGATCGCCCGGGATGCGCTGGCCACCGCCGACGAACTGGGCTGGCGGGAGTTCTCGCTGGTCGGACACTCGATGGGCGGCATGGCCATGCAGAAGGTGTACGCCCTCGCGCCCGAGCGGGTGCGCCGGATGGTCGGCGTCTCTCCGGTACCGGCGAGCGGCGTCCCGTTCGACGAACGGGCCTGGGGACTGTTCTCCAGCGCCGCCGGCAGCCCGGAGAACCGGCGCCGCATCATCAACGCCAGCACGGGCGGCCGGCGGACGGACGCATGGCTCGACGAGATGGTGCGCCGTTCCGTGGAGACCTCCGACGTGGCGGCGTTCGCCGCGTACCTGCCGTCCTGGGCGCACGGCGACTTCCACGAGGAGGTCAAGGGCTCGGCGGTACCGGTGAAGGTCGTCGTCGGCGCGCACGACGCGGCGATCACCGCCGAGCTGGCGCGGGCGACGTTCGGGCTCTGGTATCCAAACTTCGAGCTGGCCGTGCTCGACGACGCCGGGCACTACCCGATGGACGAGGCGCCGGTCGAGCTCGCCGGCGAGATCGAACGCTTCCTCGCGACCTGAGCCACGACCCGCGGCCCCGCCATGCCACCTGAGCCCGGCGACCCGCCGTGCGACCCCAGCCTGCCCGTCACGGAACCGTTGGGCCGGCGGTACTGACGTGCGGAAACGGGCACCGGGGCGGTATCCGGGCCACTCCGGTGCACGGATTCGCCCCTGCACTGCCAGGTGTCATTGATCACCATACGAAGGGTAGGCTTCCGACGTCAGAGAGTAATCTGTGGTGGATGCTCCGGGACCGCCGCCGCGTAAGGATGTGACACGACCATGGCCGCCGAGCGGGATCCGATCGAGCGGCCCATGGGCGGCCGGCACGCGGGGAGTCTCCAGCAGTACTTCGTGCTCGAACCGCGGCGGCTGCGCCGGGCGGTCACCTCCGGCCAGGCCCAGACCACCGCCCCCGGTCAGACCCAGGTCGCCGAGCGCCTCAACTACTACGACACGACGCCGTCCGGCGCGGTCGAGGCGGTGCCGTACCAGCCCGCGCCGCACGAGCCCATCACCGCGCCCGAGCCGGTGAGCGGCCCCGACGAGCTCGACTCCGACTACCCGCTCCCCGAGCTGCTGCCCTCACCCGAGGACGACGTCCACCCCGGCTGGTTCCACTCGTACGTGACGCTGGAGGCCGAGGCCCAGGCCATCCAGGAGTTCGAGATCCAGGTCGTGCCGGGACTGTTCCAGACCGAGGACTACGGTCGGGCCGTACTGCGCACCGCCTGGCCGCCGAAGCCCGCCGACGACACCGAACGGCGGCTGCGTGACCGGCTCGCGCGGCAGGAGATCCTGGACCGCGCGAACCCGCCGCTGCTCACCGCGGTACTCGACGAGAGCGTGCTGCGCCGCCCGGTCGGCGGCCCCGCCGTGATGGCCGACCAGCTCCGCCACCTCGTCGAGATCGCGCACCGGCCGTTCGTGAAGCTGCACGTCCTGACGTACGAGCAGGCCGCGACCGCGCCGCTCAACGGCGCGTTCGTCCTGCTCGAACTGCCCAACCAGGAACGCCTCGCGTACGTCGAGGGCAGCGGCACCGGCCGCATCCTGCCCGGCGCCGAGGACGTGGAACGGCTCGCGCACACGTTCCAGGCGATGCGCGGCGAGGCGCTGTCCGCCTCGGAGTCGGTCGCGATGCTGGACCAGATCAGGAGAGAACTGTACGACCGCCGCTGACCACGCCCCGCCCGGTCGGGTCTGTGAAGCAGAACCTTCTGTGCACCAGAACCTTCTGTGAAGCGACACGCCGATTGGCTCGGCGAGTCGCTGCACAGCTCAGGGGTGGCCCTCCAACCGTGCAGCAACACGCCGATTGGCTAGGCGTGTCGCTGCACAGTTCAAGGGTGGCCCTCCAACTGTGCAGCGACACGCCGACTGGCGCGGCATGTCGCTGCACAGAAGGACGGGCGCGCGGCAGGGCGGGCGCGGGCCGGGCCGGAGCCGAACCCCGGCGGTACTACAGGGCGGGTGGGCCCTGCTCGATGCGGCGCAGTACCGGTTCGAGCCGGTACAGATCCTCGGTGGTCTGCAGCTGCCGTTCGTCCCACCACGTGGCGCCCGCGTCCCGCAGCGGCGCGATCAGGTCCCGGGCGCGGGCCGGGTCGCCCGGGGTGGCGCCGCCGAGCACGATCTCGAACGGCCCGGCCGTGCCGCGTTCCGCGCGCTGCTCCCGTACGTAGCTGACCAGGTCACGGACCTGCTCGACGGGCGGCACGTGGCCGTGCCGGGCGTCGGCGAACAGCGGCACGACGCCGTCCCAGCGGATGGCGCGGCGTACCGGCCGGCGCTTGGGCCAGAAACCGCCCACCCAGACCGGCGGTCGGGGCCGCTGCACCGTGGCAGGCAGCAGCCTGACGTCCCGGACCTGGTAGTGCCGGCCGTCGTGGTTCACCGGTTCGCCGGACCAGTACCGGGCGAGCAGGTCCAGGCCCTCGTCGAGGCGTTCGGCCAGTACGACGGGGTCGGTGGTCTCGCCGAAGCTGCCGTACTCGTCGTCGATGGGGCCGCCCAGGCCCGCGCCGAAGACGACCCGGCCGCCGCTGAGCGAGTCCAGGGTGGCCACCTGCCGGGCGAGCTGTTCCGGGCGTCGGCGCGCGACCGGGGTGACCAGCGTGCCGAGCCTGAGCCGGGTGGTCGCCAGCGCCGCCGCAGTCAACAGCATCCACGGATCCGCGAACGCCTGCCCCTGCCGCGCCCGCTTGTCGTGTACGACGTGGTCCCAGACGAACAGTCCGTCCCAGCCGGCCTGTTCCGCCGCTGATGCGACCGTCGCCACCGCCCGGGCGTCGGCGAAGTCCCCGAAGTTCGGGATGTTGACCGAGAAGCGCATGCCGGCATCGTGCGCCACCGCGCCGGCCCGGGCAACCGGACAGCTCCCGCCACCGCGGCGCCTCGGCGCGGCTTCTCCGCCCCATCGCCCGTGAGCATTTTCCCGTATTTAGGCATTCGCCCGACTCCACAGAACGTAGATAACGGGCAAATGCATATCCGGGCACGGGCGCGACATGCATTTGCCCGTTATCTACCCGCCGGCTCGCGGCGATCGCGCGTACAAAACGGGAAAATGCCCACCGGCGCGGAAAGCGAGCCTAGTCCAATGGCGGCGCAGCCCAAGCCATCCGCGGCGCGGGGCGGGTCAGGGCTCGGCGATGGGGTCGTCGAGCCAGACCAGGTCCATCGGGTACACCATGCCGAACCGGTCCAGGATCCGTTCCGCGGACACCGATTCGATGAGCGGCTTGCCACCGGGCAGGAATCCGATCGCGCCGCTGGGCATCTCGGCGCCCCACAGGTACAGCGACGGGGTGTCGTCCTCGTCGTACCGGCAGAGCGCGAAGCGGCGCGGGATGCCGGTCAGCGCGAGTCCGGGAACCTGACGGGAGATCCGCAGCGCGAGGTCGATGGTCGCGGCGTTCGACGCCGGTTTTGTGTTGGTCATGGCCGCTACAGTGCCCGATGTCGTACACGGACGGTACGATCGCCGCCCCAACCAGTCACCTGTGATCGCTGTTCCTTCGTCGCGCACAACTCTTCCGAGGATGTGAGGCCCATGACCACCGAACCGGAACCCGCCGCCCAGCCCGCGGCCGGGAAGCCTCCGGAAACGCTGCAGGAATACTTCGTACTGGAGCTGCGCCGGCTGCGTCGGGCGCGCAGCCTGAGCCAGAGCCAGCTCGCCGAACGCATCAACTACTCGCCCGGCCTGGTCGGCATGGTGGAGACCCTGCAACGCCACCCCACCGCCGATTTCACCAAGCGGTGTCACGACGTACTGGAGACCGGCGGCGCGCTGTCCCGCCTGTTGCCGCTGATGGACCGCGAGGCGTACCCGAGCTGGTTCCGTTCGTACGTCACGCTCGAAGCCGAAGCCCTCGCCATCGAGACCCTCGAAACGCAGATGGTTCCCGGCCTCTTGCAGACCGAGGACTACGCCCGTGCCGTACTGGCAGCGGCCTGGCCACCCAAGAGTCCCGTCGAGACCGAGCGGCGTCTCGCGGCACGGCTCGACCGGCACCGCATCTTCGACCGCGAGACGCCGCCGCTGCTGTCGGTCGTCATCGACGAAAGCGCGCTACGCCGGCCGGTCGGCGGGGCGGACGTCATGGCCGCTCAGTTGCGCCGACTCGTGGAGATCGCTCACAGACCGCGTGTGAAGCTCAACGTCCTGACGTTCGAGCAGTCCGCACACACGACGATGGACGGTGCCTTCGTGGTGCTCGACCTCCCCCGTCAGGAACGCGTCGCGTACATCGAAAGCACGGGGAAAGGTCAGGTACTCGCCGCGCCACAGGACGTGGAAACATTGACGCAGACCTTTGGGGCGATCCGCAGTGAGGCAGTCCCGTCAGCCGAGTCGGTCGCGTTCATCGACCGGATCAGGGAGGAACTGTATGAGCACCGTTGACACCCACGATCTGCGCTGGTGGAAGAGCAGCCGCAGCGGCAGTCAGGGCGGAAACTGTGTCGAGGTCGCGGCCACCGACACCACCTGGTACGTCCGCGACAGCAAGAGTCCCAACACCGGCACCCTCGCGGTACGGGCCGAGAGCTGGCACTCCTTCCTCACCGCCATCCGCACCAACCACCTCACCTGACCTTCACGCAGCGCGCGTGAGCGGGCGCGCGTCCCCAAAGACGCGCGCCCCTCACTGCTCCGCTAAGAATTAGGTCGACTGTTTGACTTAGCGTAGAAAACCCTCACCCACAGCCACCAAATTCACCCAGCCCACCTCACAATGGAGCCTCCAGCCTAATCCAACGAATACTCGTCAAGCCACTCCCACTCTCCCGGAAAACTTCGCAACGCACTAAGACAGTACGCGAGCGCCTCTCGCAAGGTGTGGAAGTCCGAATGGAGCGACCGAAGCTCACCCAGCGCTGGCCCGGAGAGTACGATCGTCCAGGGCTTCTCTCCGAAGCCAAATCGCTCCTGATCGACTTTCAAGATCATGGTGACACCTTGACGACCGAGCTTCTCCATGAGTTCAGGCAGACCGAACCCTGTCTCAAGCACTAGAAGCCCTTCATCATTGAAGCAATCTCACCAACATCCATCGTGTGACCCTTCTTATTGGAATCACTTACACGAGCGACCACTCGCCACAACCCACTCGAATCCGGACCAGTAATAACATTGTTTCTCCGCATCAATTCCGACACCATGGGAGACATCCTGGCAGAGCCGAGAGGTACACGCGTCCCTGCGCGGATGAACTGGCTCCGGCAGTCGCCACAAGTTCCCGCTGTGGGTGGCCGGCGTCAAACCCGACGCCTCGGCCTTCACCCTCCACCGCCTCAGCAACGGCCACATCGGCTGACCGCCGCTGCTGAATCAGACGCCCGCAGGTCAACGATCATGCGCGGTCCATGTCGACACCCTCATTTCCTCAAGCTTCCTCAGCGCGCGATCCCAGTTTCGGCGGCAATCATCGACCGTCCAGAAACCCATGTTCATCCCGGAACATTTCCACGAATTGGCCGATTCTGATTCTGCCCACCGCCTCGGAGGTGAGCGAAGGCCCAGCCTCCGATGTCGGGTAATAAATGATTTCGACGGCGAAATAGATAGTTGTTCCTTGAGTTAATTAAGATCTGAGTCATTAGTGCCGATCCGCTACCCCTGAGAACGGTGAGGATGGGGGTCAAAGTTCGCGGCAGAAGCCTTCGTTTATCCTTTGCCGCGCTGTCCGCGAGGTTCACCCTGGCCGCGGTCTTCTTCGCGACGGCAAGTGCCCAGCTGTTCCTCTGTCGCCGATTCCAAGGCCGGTTACATTTGACGGCCGCCCGACGCGATACGGAGCCGACCGGTGCGCGCCGGCACCTAGATATCGTCGGCCTAGGACATTCCCCAGCATGGGAATTCCCCGAGCCGGCCTGCATTGATGACGGGCAGGCAAATCAGGTACGACGCTATACATACCCACAATCGAGTTGCTTAAGTGAGATCACCCACCATAACGACAGCAACAAAGCGCCGCTCACCGGCCGTGAACATCAATGGAGTCATGCCACAGACTCAATCAAGGTATCCACCGCCATGTCTTCCGATTGTCTTAGATAACGCTTTATGGACGGTGAACCCTGGCTTGTCCAGCTCTCGCAGATGGAGATCTTCGGATCGAGTCCGGCGATGTGAATGTCACAAGACCCAGACCATCTGCTAATCTCCCAAGAACCACAGGTAGAGATGTGACCCATTCTCCACTCGCAGGCATAGCCTTTCTATCTCCACCACTGTATCTCGCCCGAGTATGTCACAGACAGCCTGGCTCGAAACTTCCCGCCGGAGCCTTTCAGCCTGACGAGAATTAAAGACCGTATCTGCATACGGAAGCATGCCACTCAAGAGCGGAAATTGATTTGCATCTATCCACTGTAGCGTTGCCGTCCAATCTAACCTGCAGATACCGCGCAGCACAATTTCGCCGCTCTCCGTGCGGACTTGAGCATTGATCATCAGCTACCTCGCTAGAACGGGTGAACACTCTCGTCCGACCCATCCTTGACCCATACTGCGGGGACGCTTCGAAGCAATGGTGGGTGGTGGCGTCCCAGATGCGGTAGTGAGGGTGCGGCCCGACCAGAAGCATCGGGCAGCCGGGGCGGCACATGTGTCGAGGTCGCGGCCACCGACACCACCTCGCCTGACCGTTCACATCGACATGTGGGTAGAGGTGCCCGCTGCGGCGGGCGCCCCTCCCGGTTTCAACGCTGGCCGGGATTGCCCACCCCGCACGACTACGCGTACTGATGGGCGGTCGCGGTCGGCTTGCGGCACCTGTTCCTCCGGGCCACCTAATGACCGGCAATGCAAAGGCTTTGTTCGCTTGCCCAAAGTGTAGAAGCAGACCCCGCGCGCTTCACCGGCACAATGTAATTTGACCCATCGGCCAAAATTCTGCGTGCCACTCAACCGTTTTCCTCCGGAGTCAAATGAACGCTGTTTTCCGCGAGAACCTCCGCAAGGGCCAACAAATTCTCGTCACGCGATCGATGGAGCGAACGGTAGCGACGGATAGGAATGTCGAGCGTGAACCAAACACTTGGCGAGTAGTCGCCCAACACGACAACTCGGCAACGATACGATCGCTGCGGCTCACTCTTGACAAGCAACGGTGTAATTACCGCCACTTTGACCGCATCTCTGTTCTTATTGAGCCAACTCTGACGCCCGGTTGCGTGGAGACGATTTTTTCTTGCCTCCGCCTGCAGTAACTCAAGCGCGTCTGTCGCAATCGCCAGTAGATCTCGCTTCTTAGATATCACAGGACCTTGCCAGCCAAGCCGTTCTGCCCAGCTCACTATTACACGCTCCTACTATCGCTTTACGAACCCACGGATCGGTATTTCAGTTCCCATAGTGATCGAATATTTGGGATTGTTCAACCTGCGCAGAAGTTCAGTCGCCCGATGAACGCCGTTAATAAGTGTTCCACCGGGAGTCATGCCAAGTTGACCGGACCCGCTGTTCAACGGGGTTCGAACCGCTTCAAGGAGTCGTTCATCAGTGTAGTCGCCGTATTTTACCTTTGACTCTTCGGCTAAGTTACCGAAATTCCTCCCAACAAGATCACCAACTGTCGCATTGTTTCCGATCAGGGGTAACTCTTTGTTTCCGGGGCCAAACAAGATCCGCTTAACGGCCTTTCCGATACCACCACAGTTGTGGACGAGGACCGTTGCCACGCCGGCCTTAACGTAGTAGGTATGGAGGCCGTTGATGGTGAGGTCGTAGGTGATGCGATTGTCGCTGTAGGCGCGGATCGCCGCGATGCGGGCAGGCTGTGCGGTGCTGGTTTGCAGGGTGCGGCCCGGGCGAAGGTGGGCGGCTTCGGTCCAGTGGTGGGTGGTGACGTCCCAGATGCGGTGATGGCGGGTGGTGGTGAGAGTGCGGGGTCCGTCCGGGGTGGCCAAGGTGATGTCGACCAGATCCCGGTCGGTGGTGGTGACGATGACGCCGTCGACCCGATGCGTCTCCTGCTTCGTCGCGTCCGGCTTGGCGTTCCGGATCTTGTCACCGATCTTGATCTGGTCGATCGGCTTGCTGGTGCCGTCGGCGAGCTGCACCCGCGTACCGGTCGGGAAGCTGTGCGGGCAGCCGGCGGCGACCTTCTCGGCAGCACCGCCGGCATCCTCGGCGCCCGCGTCGGCAGCAGCCTTGACTCCCCTCCCGGTGTCCTTAGTGGCGCCCTGCGCGGCACCATCGGCGAGGTCTCGAACGGCCGTGGCCGCAGCCTTCTTCGCGATGGCCCTCTCCAACGCGGGCGCAGCGGCCTTCGTAGCGCCCTTGATGACGATCTTGACGACAAGCTTGCCGCCGATCTTGACGATCTTCCCGGCCGGGACCAGGCCCAACGCCGCACCTGCCGCCGAGACTCCGGCGTTGGCCCAGTCGCCTTCCGTCGCGTACCAGACCGCGTTGGCGGCGTCGGCGACAGTGCCGATGACAGGCACGTAACCGACCAGGTCCAGTATCCGATGCCCACCGGCTGTCGCCGTCTCGCGGACGCTCTGGTTGAACCGCCAGCCCCGGACCATCGAGTAGTAGTCGTCACGCCAGGCGGTACCGCCCGAGAAGCGGTCCATCCACTTTTCGAACTGTGCGTCACCGCGCGAATCGTTGCCCCAGATGGTCCCTGGCGAGCCCCCCGCGGCCATGAGGCCGGACGGGTCGGAGTGCACCACCGGACTGTTGTCGGCGTAGGCGTAGCCGTTGAGCTGTTGCGGGTCGCCGGTGTCCAGGAGCGGATCGGCGGAGAGGAACCGTCCCAGCGACGGGTCGTACTCCCGGGCACCCAGCAAGGTCAGGCCAGTGTGGTCGTCCTTGATACCACCGACGAAGCCACGGTCACCGATCCAGGACGGCAGGGTGGACCGCGCATCTCCGAACGGGTCGGTGTAACGGTGCGTGGCGGCCAGGGTCGGCCCGTCGACCTGGACGTTGTTGGTGCCGTTGGGGTCGTTGACCAGCCACTTGATCCCCGCCGCCGTACGCACGCAGAACGTGTCGCCACCGGCCGAGTAGTAGCGGGTGCCGGCGGTACCGCTGCCATCGGCGCGCAGTTGCGTCCCGTCGGGCAGGTACAGGGTCTTGCTGCCGTCTGGATCGTGCCGGATCAGCAGGCTGCCCGCGGCGTCGTAGACGTAGCCGGTGTCCTGGCCGGTGGCGGTGGACAGGCCAGCCAGGGTCCCGTCGGCATTCCAGTCCAGGGTCTGGGTATCCCCGCCGATGGTGCGGCTGGTGGTGTTGCCGGCGGCGTCGTAGCCAAACGTGCTCTGTTCGGTGGCGGTGGAGCCGTCTCCGACGCTGGTGGAGGTCAGCGTCGAGGACAGGGTGTGCGGCTGCGAGCCGCCGGCCGCAGGATATGTGGACGTGACCGTGGTGTCGCCGCCCGCGAGGTGTTTGACCAGGCTCGTGCGGTTGCCGCTGGCGTCGTAGCCGTAGCTGTGCCAGTAGGCAGCGGGCCCACCCAGGTCGTCGGTGGAGGTGGGCAGGTTGGTGCAGTCACCCGGCGTCAGCCCGTCAGAGCCGGTCGCCTTCGGAGTCCACGCCTCCGACAACCGGTCCAGGTGGTCGTACCGGTAGCACTGGGTGTCGAGATTACCGCCGGTGTAGTCGGTGGACGTGGTGATCTCACCGGCCGGGTCGTACGTGTAGTGCAGGTCCGAGACGTTGGAGCTGTTCGGCGGTGTCGCCGTGGCCCGGATCAGCCGTCGGGTACCCGTCTCGTACTGGTAGTCCTCGTTGATGTGGCTGTCGTAGCTGCCCAACTGACGTTGAGCGATGGTGCCGTTGGCGTTGCGAACGATGTCGTTGACGTAGTGCTGCACCGCAGAGCGGGCCTTGTTCAGGTCACCAACACCGTCGTAGTCGTAGTGGACCTCCTCCGACCTCAACCCGCCGGCTGCCGGCATGGCGACCGACTCCAACGCGCCAGCCGGGTTGTATCCGTAGGAGTCGGTGTAGCTGCTGGGCAGGCCGGTCTCGACAGCGGGGATGGTGACGGTGGTGCCGGTCGGGCGACCGCCTGCGTCGTAGCCGTCGACGGCCTGGGTGTAGGCGGCACCGTCCTGATAGCTGGTCTGGGAGGTGGGCAGGCCCAGCCCACCGGGCAACGTGTCGTACTCCCACGAGGCCAGCATGGTCCCGCTGGTCGATCCTTCGTACTTCGCCTTCCTGCGACCGAGTTCGTCGTAGGTGTAGGCGATCGTCTCACCGCGACCGTCGGTGGTGGAGGTGATCAGACCGGCGTTGTCGTAGGCGGTGGTGGACGTCCCGGTGTCCGGGTCCTCCGTCTTGACCAGGAACCCGCGGGTGTCGTACGTGTAGCGCCAGCTGTTGTCCGACGAGTCGGTGACGGTGGCCAGCTTCCCGGTCGGGGTGTAGGTGTAGTCGGTGGCGTCGTAATCACCGGCCGGGACCGAGCCGTGGTACTGGCGGAGTTCGGTGGTCTGGCCCCGGGCATCGACGATCGTGCTGGTGGGGGTGCCGCCGTTCGGCGGGGTCACGTCGGTGCGGTCCGCACCGGGATAGTCGGTGGTGGTGCGCCATTTTTCGCTGTTGCCCACCATGAGGATCGACGCGGTCTGCCGCCCTGCCCCGTCGTAGACCATGCTGGTCTGCCCGGGGGCGTTGGGGCCCGTTCCGGGACCGCGCAGAGTGGTCGACGGGGCATCGGTGATGCCGTAAGCCTCGGAGACCTGCTTGACCTGACCCCGGTCGTCGTAGACGGTGTCGGTGACGACGGCACCGCCGGTCCGGGTGGGCAGCTGGGTCTGGCGAGTGCGCAGCAGTGCGTCGTAGATGTCGTAGCTGGTGACATAGAACAGATCCGGAATGACGTCCCCGGTGGGGTAGCCGTAGGTCAGGGTCTGGGTTGTGACGGAACTCGCCACCGTGTTGCTGACCTGATAGCCGTACTTGACGTTGGGATCGTCGTCGGCCCCCTTGTTCCGGCCCGGCAGCCAGACCGCGGTCAGCCGGCCCAGCGCGTCGTAGGTCGAGTCCGTACGACGACCATTGGCATCGACCGTGGACAGCACCTCACCGATACCGGTGTCCAGGGTGTTGGTCGTGGTGTGGCCGAGCGGGTCGGTGGTGGTGACCGCGGTGACGGGGGCACCCGCAGCCGGGGTGTAGGCGGTCGTGGAGGTATCGCCGTTCGCGTCGGTGGAGGACAGGATCCGGCCGTAGGAGTCGTAGTCGACCTCGGCGGAGACGCTGTATTCCGGCATCGTACCGTTCCAGCCGGTCAGACCCTCGGTCCTGGTGATGTCTCCGGTGGTGACCGCCGCCCCCAGGGTGGCGTTGTCGTAGTAGTAGCGGGTGGTCGACGCGACCTGTTCCGGCGTCGGTGCGGTGCCGCAGGCGACGGTGTCAGTCTGCACCGTCGCGGCACGGTTGAGAATCCACTTACCGGTGTTGCGAGCGGTGTAGGTCGTGGTGGTGCACTTGTTGTCGGCCGCGGTCGCGGTGTCGCCGCGGTCGTCGACCTGCGTGGCCAGACCGTCGTCGTTGTAGCTGGTGGTGGTGCGGGTGGCTCCCCACTGTCCGCTGGCGAGCGGCTTGCGGGTGTTGACCGTGCCGGTCTGCACCATCCACGCCTTCTGCGTGCCGTCGGTCGCGGTCGGGCCGTGACTCCACGGGTCGGTGATGGTGTCCGAGACCACGGCGTCACCGTCGTAGGTGATCTGCTCGCGGGGGAAGCCCGCCAGCTGTTCGGAGTCGGTGACCTCCCCGCCCTGTGAGTCGGTGACCGTCGCGGAGCGAGGCGTTCCGTCGGACTGCTTGTCGCCGTTCATGCCGCGGTAGAACCGCAGCTCGCTCAGGGAGGGAGCCTCGGCGGGGTTCCCCTGCCGGACACGTACCTTGCCGTAGCCGCGCCACTGCGACCAGGTCCGCATGCTCGACGGCACCATCGGGTTGTCGTCGTAGTGCCAGGCCGGAGCGTCGTCGTAGAAGTAGTCGGTCACCTGGTCGTCGGAGCCACCGAACTGGTCCCGAACGCTGACCTCGTTCACGACGTACTTGTGGAAGTAGTCGAGTTTCTTGTCCTCGCCCGGCGGATACCAGTACGCCGGCATGCATCGCTTGCCGTTGGAGTCCGCCGCCGCCGGTAGATGGCCGGGGCTGCAGTCCGGGTCCTTGTAGCCGATCGTGGTGATCGCGCCGGACTCGGACGTGATCGAACTGATCCGGTACCGGATCAGGGCCGACAGTCCGTCGGTGGAGCTGTCGACCCGGTTGTCCTTCTGGGTGCCGTCGAAGGTGATCGGCGGCAACGACGCGGACCCCTTGTTCAGTCCCGTGTGGGTGATCGACTTCAGCCACAGCGGATCGGCATCGTTGTCACCCGTGTCCAGGAACGAGTGACCGAGGACCCACTTGCTGACATTCGCGTAGGCGGAACCGGTCCAGGTCTGGGTGGTGATCGTGCTCAGCATGCTGCGGGTGAAGAAGATCGGCGTGTACTTGTTCGTGCAGGTGGAGCCCAGACACGCCTGGTCCCACGGGGTGTCCGGCCACGAGGCGGTGTGCGAGGTGTCGCAGGTGCTGTTCGGGCTGCACCGGTCCACGGTGGTGAAGGCGACGTGCACGGCCGGCTTCGCGTCGAACAGGTCGCCGTCGCTGAAGCCGTAGTCGATCCCGGTCATCGTGCCGCCGCGCGCGTAGGCGGTCCTGGCGCTGGCGACGCCGCCCCGCCCGTAGTAGGCGGTCTCCCGGTTGTACCAGTAGGCGACGGCATTGCCGTGCGGGTCGACGACGTAGTCGAGGTTCCACCGCCAGGCCTGCCGGCACCACGAGTCGGCGAAGGCGGAGGCGTGGCAGTCCTCACCGGGATCGTTGCCGTAGACCGGTTCCGTCCAGGTCGAGTTGGTCTCGGTGTCGCCCGAGGCCCAGCCCGGCAGCCGGTTTCGGCCGAAGTAGTACTGGGTGCCGTCGACCGTGGTGACCCGCCAGTACTCGCCGTTGTTGTCGTTGTTGCCGCCACCGGTCAGGTGCTCGACACGGGAGCCGTCGTCGGACTGCAGGTGCCACTTGTCGGTCGTGGCGTCCTGGATCAGCGGGATCGCGCTGCCGTTCAGCGACAGAGTCGCGTTGTTCGGCCCCCAGCAGGCGTCACCGGTCTTGGTGGTGTTGTTCGCACCGGAGTGCTGGTCGTGCGCGCAGCTGCGGTACGAGCGCTCGACGTAGCCCGACCACAGGTCCCAGCCGTCCCCGATCCAGGAGGCCTGGTTGTTGGTCGCCGCGGTTCTGCCGTCCAGGGACTGGGAGTTGTACCCCAGCGCCAACTGTGGTTCCGCACCGAACGGCGCCGCCGGCATCTCGATGGGATAGGACCAGGAGAACGCGCCCGTCTGCGGCGACACCTGCCAGGTCGACGAGGAGGCCAGCGGCGTCGCACCGTAGTCACCGGCGTCACCCGAGACTCCGGCGAGCGCCGCCACCACCGTGCCCGCGGGCGCGGCAGCGACGGTGGCGGTCAGCGTGCTGCGCTTCGTGTCGTTCGCGGTGGACAGAGCGGTCGGCTTCTGGCAGCGGGCGACCGACGGGGTGGTCAGCGCACACGCCGGCAGGCGCACCAGACGCAGCCTGGACCCGTAACCGGCAGCCGCCGCACCGAATGCGGCATAGTCCAACCGCACCGACACCGCCGCCGACGTGGATTCTCCGTCAGCTCTGGCGACAGTGAAGACCACCGCCTTCGTACCGGTAACCTTCCGCGACGCGGCATGCGACAGCATCCGGACCGCAACCCGCCGCGCTGCCGGCAGCGCGCTGGTGTGGTGCCCGTCAGCTCGGGACGGCGCCATCAGCGAGACGGGCAGGCTGCCCGCCCGTGCGGCTGTCCCCGCCGACGTCGGGACCGTCACCGAGGCAACGCCGGCCTCCGGCCACCGGACCGTCGGTACAGCAGTCACCTCGTGCGCCACCACACGATTGCGGTGCGCGGGCCGGGCCGGAATCACACGGGTCGCATACTGCTTGTCCAGCTGAGGCTTCGGGTCGTGCCACGTCGGTCCCGCGTCGGACGCCATGACCGTCAGAGCGGACGCGACCAACGACACGACGGTCAGCGTGCTCAGCACGGCCCGCCGATGCGCTCCCCGAGCAGCGCGCCGAACCGGTCTCTCCACAGCCACTGTCTCCTCCAACACCTGCACGACTGTCTGCCTCCGGTGGACGGCACGGGCCCATCCGGTCACTCGTCTCATCGCCAACTCCGAGTCAACTGTCGGAGCCGGCGGGGTTGGCCAACTCCGCCGGATTCGCCAGGTTGCCGATATCCCAGCTGTCCAGAGCTCGCTGGTACACGGACACGCCGTCGATCTGACCACTCCAGAAGTCGGCCGGCACACTGCGCGACAACGCACGACCCACCCGCAACGGCCCCGCCGAACCGAACGTCAGGTCCGCCGACAGCGTCGTCGTGGCCTGCAGTTCGCCATCGACGTACAACAGCAACTGTCGGGACCCGTCGGCGTTGACCGAGACCACGCCGGCCAGATGCGTCCACTCACCGAAACTGGGCGCCCGCAGGTTCGCCGGTGGGCTGGACGGATCGGGCCACGCGCCGCTGACCGCGTCGGCATCGGTGTCGTGGTCCCGCATCACGAACGCCCAGCAGCCATGGCACTCCGCCGCCTCGGGCCGGTACTGCAGGTAGAACGAACTGGAGTGCACGCCCTCCTGCGACACCACGGTCTGGAAGCCGGGGTCGGCGTCCAGATACGCCCATGCCGAAATCGTGAAGCTCTTCGTCGTGTCCAGTACGGACACGTCGGTGGCCAGCGAGCCGGTGCTACCGTCCAGCCCGATCGCGTACGGTCCGACGTGGCCTTCCGGCCACGTCGTCGCGCCGGATGTCGTCAGGTCGTGCAGCACCGGTGCGGGCAGACCCGGCTGAGCCGTGCGGGTGTCGGCCGCAACCGTGCCCTGGCCCTCGTCCATCGGCCAGTTGCCCGCGTCGGACGGCACCGCCGTCACCGCGAGCCGGTAGGCCCGTACTTCCGAGCGGTTGCCGGCGCCGTCCACGGTCTGCACGTACAGGGTCTGGGCTCCGGACGCCGACGGCGCGATGTCCACGTCCAGAGTGCTGCTGGTCGTGGGGACGACGTTGGTCAGGTCGTCGTTGACCAGCGACCAGCGGAATTCCTCGACCTGATCGGTTCCGCTGTAGCCGAACGTGAAGGTCCCCGGAACGCCGACGCCTCCCCCGTACACCTCGGCCTGGCCCGGCTCCGTTTCCGGGTACACGCAACTCGTCGGATCCGACGAGTCGGTTGGCTTGCAGACCACCGTGGGAATCGTCTCGTTGGAAGTGTCGGTCGTGAAGGTGAACCACTTGTCCGGATCGCCGCCGGACGATGGCCGATCCTGCGACCAGGCGCCGCACCACCACGGGTCGCAGGCACGCACCCGCCAGTGGTACTGCTTGTTGTTCGCCCGAGGTGCGTTCGGTGTCCACGACGCCGGTGAACCCGACTTGACGTTCGTGATGCCCGTGGTCGTGTACGCGACCCTCGTTGAGAAGTCCGCCGACCAGACCTCGAAGTCGATGTGCTTGAGGTTCCCACCGTCCGGGTCGGACACCGTTGCGGTCATCTTCGCCTGCAACGAGGTGGTGGTCGCCGGCGACGCGCACGCCTGGTAGCACGGAGAGATCTTCAACCCCGTCGGCGTGTTCGGTTGTTGGTCGACGGTGACGGCCAGAACAGGCTGAGTCGAGCCGGAGATCGAGAAGGTCTGCCGGGCGTGAACGTCGCTCTCGTCACCGCTCTTGAGTTGGAAGGCCAGCTTGCCCCACCCGTTGTCCGCCGCCTCCTGCATCGCTGTCTCGGCGTCGAACCCGACCCACTCGCCCTTGTGGCCGTCCTTACAACCCATGTCCTGATGGACCGTCGGCCTGTTGTTCCACGACGTCTGCTGGTCCGGCGCAGTGACCGAGCCCGAACAGATCGGTTCGTCATGGGGATCGTTCCACCACTGCTCGTGGCTGTAGGCGCGGAACTCGGCCTTCGTCACCCGCGTGTTGTGAATCGAGCTGGAGAACTCGAACCGCACGTAGGAACGCTGCGTGCCTGTTCCGGTGGCGTCCGAATAGTGACCGGCCGGGAGATCCGACCTGCCACCCGACCCGCTCGAGGTCATGTAGCTCTCGTCCGGCCACGCTGAATCGACGTACGTCCACGAGTCGATCGACGTGGACACCGACGGGTCCACGAACACCGGGTACACCGTCTCGGGATCGCTCAACATGGTCGGGTCAGGAATCAGCGTCAGCCCGTCGCCATCCAGGCTCGCCGCCAGCGGCGCCTGTTGCGCCAGCCCAGGGCCCGACGCCTTCTCCGCAACACCCGCCTCGGATGAGTCCGACGAGTCCCACATCAGTGGTGTCGGTGCGACGAAGACCGGTGTCCCGGCACCATCCACTGCCGACAACCGGCCCCGCTCATCCAGGGAAACGGTCACGCCCACGGTCTGTAGGCCGAACCGCAACGTCGTCAGGTCCGGGTTGTCGGCAGCCTCACGGGTCTTGACGATCAGCACCTCGGAGAATGTGTCCACCTCTGCGGTGACCTGCAGGTCAACGCCAGGAAGCACGTTCGGATAGGTCGCCGAGTCACCCGAGACACTCGGTGTGGGCAACTGACTCGGCCACGTCAGCGACAGGGACTTGCCGGCCGTGCTGATGGTCGCCAGCGCACCATCCCCACCGCCGGAGAATTCGAGTCCGGCCGTTGTCGAATTCGGGACAAGCGCACCGTCGAGAGCTGTCTGCAGGTCCGTGTCCACCGCCGCCCATGAACCGTCCGAGCGGTGTACGCGAGCGGCACGCGGCGTGTTCTCCGACGTCAGGGTCCCGTCAGGGTTGGCGAACGTCTGCGACGTCTCCGTCCGCTGGGACACGACCTCCACCGGCCGCCCGGACAGATGGGCCTGACG
>JBAUUM010000476.1:0-1631 GCA_049582705.1 Actinocatenispora sp. | reverse complement strand
CGTCTCCCCGCCCCGCCCGCGTCGTGGCCCGGGCACCGGTGGAGCCGCGGGCGTTCGTGCGGATGCGCCCTGGTGGGGCCGGTGATAGGTTTCCTGACCGACCGGTGGCCGTGGGCCGCCCACTCGTGTCGAGGGCCTCAGGGAGGTTCCGCGTGCTGCTTCCCGCGCTGGACGGGTCGTTCGGGGACCATCCCGACGCGGTCCGGGTCGGTGACGACGAGATCTCCTGGCGTGACCTGGCCGCCGCGGGAGCCGCCGTCGCGGACCGGATCACCGGTGCGTCCGCCGTCGCCGTCGACGCGACCGCGGGGTTGTCGACCGTGGTGGCGGTCGTCGGCGCGTTGCGCGCCGGTGTCCCGTTGGTGCCCCTGCCGGCCGATTCGGGGCCGGTGGAGCGAGAACACCTGCTGACCGATTCGGGCTCCACCGTACTGCTGAGCGGCCGGGAACTGGACGTGTCCGGCCTGCCGGTCGAGGTGGTACCGGTCGACGTGTCGGCGCGGTCGGACTCCCGGCATCCCGAGCCGGCCGGTGACCGGACGGCGCTGATCCTGTACACCAGCGGCACCACGGGTGCGCCGAAGGGCGTCGTACTCACCCGGGACGCGATCGCCGCGGACCTGGACGGGCTGGCCGAGGCGTGGTCGTGGACGCCGGACGACGTGCTCGTGCACGGCCTGCCCCTGTACCACGTGCACGGACTCGTACTCGGGGTGCTCGGCGCGCTGCGGGTCGGCTCGCGCCTGGTCCACACGGTGCGCCCGAAGCCGGAGGCGTACGCCGCAGCCGGCGGCACGCTCTTCTTCGGCGTACCGACGGTCTGGTCCAGGATGTGCCAGGACCCCGGGTCGGCCCGGCGGTTGGCGTCCGCGCGGCTGCTGGTGTCGGGCAGCGCCCCGCTGCCGGCGCCGGTCTTCGAGCGGCTGCACGAACTGACCGGTCACCGCGCGGTCGAACGGTACGGGATGACCGAGACCATCATCACCCTGAGCACTCGGGCCGACGCCGAACGTCATGCCGGTCAGGTCGGCATGCCGGTGGCCGGCATCCGGACCCGGCTGGTGACCGAGGCGGGCGACCCGGTCCCGCACGACGGCGAGTCGCTGGGCGAACTCCAGGTCCGCGGCGCGACGCTGTTCTCCGGGTACCTGAACCGGCCGGACGCCACGGCCGCCGCGTTCACCGCGGACGGCTGGTTCCGTACCGGGGACATCGCCACCGTGGACGCCACCGGCTGCCACCGCATCGTGGGCCGCTCGTCCACCGACCTGATCAAGACCGGCGGCTACCGGGTCGGTGCCGGTGAGGTGGAGAACGCCCTGCTCAACCACCCGGCAGTACGGGAGGCCGCGGTGGTCGGCCGCCCGCACGACGACCTGGGCGAGCAGATCGTGGCGTACGTGGTGGCCGACGACGTCTCCGCTCAGCAGCTGATCGACTTCGTGGCCAGCCAGCTGTCCGCGCACAAGCGGCCCCGCCAGGTGCACCTGGTCGGCGAGCTGCCGCGTAACGCGATGGGCAAGGTCCAGAAACGCCGGCTGCCCACCCCCTGACCGGACGCCCCGACGGACCCGCGCCCGCCGGGGCATCGCCCACCTGCCGGCCACGCGTCCGTCGGGGGACCGTACGGT
>JBAUUM010000475.1:0-2292 GCA_049582705.1 Actinocatenispora sp. | reverse complement strand
GCCCACGCCGGTGGTCGCGCCCGTGCCCGTGGTCGCGCCCGCGGATGCGGTCGCCTTGGCGCCGCACTCGTCGCAGTATCCCTCGGGGCCGTACCGCCCGGTGCAGCCCGACCGTCGGCATGCCGCGGTCCCGGACACGCTCGCAGTCATGTCGACTCCTTCCTCGGAGTGGCCAGGTCGGCCAGGGCCTGCTGATAGGCGAAGACCGCGCGGGTCCCGGCGGGCAGGTCGCAGGGCGCGGTGTAGAGCAGCCGCTGGGCGACGCCGTGCCGCTCGGTCAGGGTGTCGTGCTCGACCAGACCGAGCCGGGCCGCCTTCGCCCGGTACGCGTCGAGCCGGCCACGCAGCTCGTCGCGCCGGGCCAGCAGCCCGTCGGCCGCGTTCGCCAGCGCCGTGGCCCGCTCGGTCGCCGCGGTGAGGTCCCGCTCCATCGACGCGCACGCGGTGGTCAGCCGCGCCCACGCGGCACCCCGGTGCAGTTCGTCCAGACCGTCCAGGCGCCGACGCAGGCTGTCGGCCTCGGCCGGCACCGGGGGGAGGCCGGGGTCGGCGATCTTCACCGCGACCGTCCCGTACGCCGTGCGGGCCGCGGTCTCCGCCGCCACCACGGCGGTGAGCTGCGTGACCAGGCCGGCCCGCCGGTCCGCGAAGCCGGTGCGGATCGCGGTCAGCTCGGTCAATCTGGCCCGCACCTCGGTCAGCGCGCCGGACAACCGGTCCAGCCGGGCCGCCGTGGACGGCTCCAGCGAACCGCCGGGCGCGGCCCGCAACGGGTCGGTCAGCGCTGCGGCGCGCGTCTCCTCCAGGATGTCGGTCAACGACCCCAGGGTCCGGCCGACCGCCTCGTCGGTGACCCCCGCCGCCGCGGCCCGTACCGCACCGAGCTGGTCGGCGAGGCCGGCCAGCCGGGCCGTCACCGCGTCGACCGACCGCTGCACGCCGGACAGCTCACCGATCAACCCGGTGCTCGTCGCGACCAGGTCGTGGAGCAGCTCGCCGAGCGTGACCCGGCGTACCGCGGGCGCCCCGCTGCCGTCGGAGGGCAGCCCGGCGGCGTCGAAGCCGATCACCGGTCCGCGCAGCAGGGCGGCCAGTTCGGTCAGGTCCTCGTCGGACGGTCGGTGCCGGCGGGCGCGTACCGCGCGGGCCGCCTCCAGCAGGTCCCCGACCGTGTTGAAGTGCGCCCAGGCCAGCCGGATGCGCGACTGCAGGCCGGTCCACAACTCCAGCGTCTCGCCGGCCGTCGTGCCGTCCCGCAGCAGCGTCAGCGCCGGATGCGAGTCGAGCTGGTACATCACCGCGGCCGCCTCGTCGCGGGCGGCGCTGAGGCCGGCGAACGCCTGCTCGACCTCGGCGCGCTGCAGTGACGGGGCCATGGTCATGACCGGTAGCTGGCGGGCGGCGGGGCGGGGGCGGGTCCGAGCACGGTCAGCCAGCGGTTGTAGATCTTCGTCCAGGTGCCGTCGGAACGGATCGACGCCAGCACACCGTTGACGAAGCGGACCAGGTCGACGTCGCCCGAGTTGGCGGCGATGCCGTACGGCTCGTCGGTGAAGCGTGGACCGACCACCTTCGTGTTCGGGTCCTGCCGGGCCAGCCCGGCGAGGATCGCGTCGTCGGTGGAGATGGCGGCCACCTGCCGCTGCTGGAGCATGACCAGGCAGTCCGTCCAGTCGTCGACCGCGACGGCCTTCGGATGCGACTTGTCCGCCGCGACGGCGCGGATCGAGGTGGAGCCCTTGGCCGCGCACACCTTCTGCCCGCCCAGGTCGGACAGGTCGTCGACGGTCGAGTCCTTCGGCACCAGCACGCGCTGCCCGGCGTTGAAGTACGTGGTGGAGAACGCGACCTGGTGCCAGCGCTCGCAGTTGATCGTCATGACGTCGGCGACCAGGTCGACGTCGTGCCGGCGCAGCGCCGGGATCCGCTCCGCCGAGGTGATCGCCTTGTACTGGATGCGGTCCGGGTCGCCGAAGATGGCGCGGGACACCTCCCGCAGCATGTCGACGTCGAAGCCCTGGATCTTGTTCGTGGCCGGGTCCCGGAAGCCGAACAGGTAGGTGTTCTGGTCGACGCCCACGACCAGCCGGCCACGCTGCGCGATCCGCGCCATGGTCGAACCGCTCGGCATGTGTCCCGCCGACGGCAGCGAGCCCTCCGGCCGGTAGCTGCGCAGCGGGTCACCGCACGAGGTGTCGGAGCTGCCGGCGGCCGGCACCGTGGCGGGGTCCTGCACCCCGACCGGGCGGGGCGGCCCGGCCGGCTGGTCGGACGTCGGCAGCGGGTCGGACC
>JBAUUM010000474.1:0-1882 GCA_049582705.1 Actinocatenispora sp. | reverse complement strand
GCGTCGTCCCGACCGCAGATGCGGCGCCAGCGCCCGCGCCGCGACCAGCGCCTTCTGCCGGGCCGGCAACCCGACCCGGCGCCGGGTGACGGTGAGCGGGTCGCGCCAGATCCGGCGCAGCAGCTGGTGGTAGATGCCCGCCATGGCGCCCGCGCAGGCCGCCGAGCGGTGGTCCAGCCGGGGCAGCAGGCGCAGGCCCACCGCGTACCAGCGGCCCGCCCGCGCCGCCTCGAACCGGATCAGCCCGGCCAGCGCGGCCCGGTCGTCGGTGAAGCCGCCCCCGTCGACCTCCCGCGACGGCTCCGCCAGCCCGAACCGGCAGCCGAACCGGGCCAGGTCGTCGGCCGGCAGGTAGACGCGGCCGATCCGGCGGTCCTCCAGCACGTCGCGCAGGATGTTGGTCAGCTGCAGCGCCACGCCCAGCGCGTCGGCCAGCGCACCCGAGGACAGCCGGTCGGCGGCGGCCGCGTCGGGCGCCACGCCGAGCATGTCGGGGATCGGCAGCGGCTCGCCCACCGTGCCCTCCGGCGGGCCGAAGATGCCCAGCGACAGCCGGCCCACCGAACCGCCGACCTGCCGGCAGTACCCGACCAGGTCGGCGAAGGTGCGGTACCGGATACTGCGGACGTCGGCCTCGCAGCCGTCCACCAGCTCGTCGAACGCCTCCAGCAGCACCGGGTACCGCGCGGCGGCGTCGGACAGCGCCACGAGTACCGGGTCGGTCAGCGGGCCGCCGGACACCAGTGCCTTCAGGTCGGCGCGGACCGCGGCCAGCCCGGCCAGCCGCTCGTCCACCGACTGCACCCCGTCGCCGATGTCGTCGATGCGCCGGGCCAGCGCGTACACCGCGGACAGGGCCTGGCGCTTCGGTCGGGGCAGCAGCCTGATGCCGTACGAGAAGTTCTTCGCCTCAGTGCGGGTGATCTGCTCACACACCTGGTACGCGTCTGCGACCGCGGTCACCGTGGCCTCCCGAGAATGGTCCGGGCCAGGGCGCCGAGCACGGCGGTCCCGGCTGCCCGTGGCGGGCTGGGCAGGGGGTCGAAGTCACTGGCCGCGATCGCACCGAGGGCCGCCCGGCCGCCCGCGCAGTACCCGGACACGGCCAGCCGGGCGAAGCCGCGCAGGCTGCCCAGCAGCGCCTCACCGGAGGTGAGCCAGGCACCGGCACGCTCGGACTCGTACTCGACCAGCGCGCGCAGCGCGGGGCCGGCCCGGCCGGCGGCCAGGTCGTCCTCGGCGACCCCGAACCGGTCCATGTCCTCCTTGGGCAGGTACACCCGGTCCGCCTGGTAGTCCTCGGCGATGTCCTGGAGGTGCTCGATGATCTGCAGCGCGGTGCAGATCCGGTCGGACAGCACCACCCGCTCCGGCGTGTGCTGGCCGAACACGTGCAGTACCAGTTCGCCGACCGGGTTGGCGGACAGTGCGCAGTAGTCGACCAGCTGGTCGAACGTGGCGTACCGGGTGACGACCTGGTCGACCCGGTTGGCCTCGACGAGGCGGACCAGCGGGTCGACCGGGATCCGGCAGGAGCGGATCGTGTCGGCGAGCGTGGCCAGTACCGGGGTGGTCGCCGGTCGGCCCGCGTAGACGCCGCGCAGTTCCTCCTCCACGGCGTCGAGGCTGGCCAACCGGTCACCGGCGGACTCGTCACCGATGTCGTCGACCATCCTGGCGTAGCCGTACAGGGCCATCAGGTGTCGACGCGGCGCGCGGGGGAGGATCCGCAGCGCCACCGGGAAGTTCTCGTCGCGGGCCTGGGCCGTGGGGTCGGCATCGGGTGCCGCCGCCGGTGGGGGCGTGGTCGGGTCGTCGTCCGGTGGCGTCCCGGCGGCCTGCCGGGTCGGGGCCGGTACGTCGCCCGGCGCCGGCGTCACGC
>JBAUUM010000473.1:0-4770 GCA_049582705.1 Actinocatenispora sp. | reverse complement strand
CCACGGTGGTCGCCGCCCTGCGCCGCGGCGAGGAGGCCGCCCGGACGACCCGTCGGCCCACGTCGGTCGGCGGCGCGAACACCACCGCCGACGCGCTGGCCGTGCTGCAGCAGGCGATCCGGGAACGGCAACGGATCTGGGTCGGGTACGTCGACGCGCACGGTGGCACCGCGTCCCGCCTGGTACGGCCGGTGTCGATCGGCGGCGGCTTCCTGCGGGCCGCCGACGACCGCAGCCAGACGCTGCACACCTTCGCGCTGCACCGCATCACCTCCGCCCATCCCGCCGAGGTCTGAGCCAGCGGAACGGGACCGCGGGTCAGGACAGGACGAAGAAGCGCAGCCACAGGTAGAGCGTCGATATCGCCAAGGTGACGACGGCGACCAGGGCACCGTACTTGCTGAACTCCCAGAAGGAGATGTGCCGACCGCTGCGTTCGGCGATACCGAGCACCACGACGTTGGCACTGGCTCCGACGGCCGTCGCGTTGCCTCCCAGGTCGGCGCCGACCGCCAACGCCCACCAGAGCACGTTGCTGCCTCCGGCGGTGGTGTCGGTGAGGCGCTCCACGACCGGTGCCATGGTCGCCACGTAGGGGATGTTGTCCACCAGGGCGGACAACGCCGCCGAGGCCCAGATCAGCACCATGGTCGTGAGCAACAGCCGGCCACCCGTCACGTCCGTGGCGTATCCCGCGAGACGTCCGATGACCCCGGTGTGCACCAGACCACCCACCATCACGAACAGTCCGGCGAAGAACGCCAGCGTCGGCCATTCGACGTCCCGGACGATGTCGGCCGCCGGGATCCGGAAGGGACGGGCGGTCGCGACGGCGAACAGCAGCAGACCGCCGAGCAACGCCACGACGGAGGGCTCCAGGCCCAGCACCGGGTGGGCGACGAACGCGACCATGACAGCACCGAGCACGACACCGGACGCGGCGAGCAGTCGGACGTCGCGGATGGCGTCCCGTTCCCGCAACGCCATCACCTCCCGGGCGCGTTCGGGTCGGTACCGCAGCTGACGACCGAACATCAGGCGGCAGAGCCCGACGAACACGACGAGCAGGATTATCACCAGCGGCGTGAGGACACGGAGGAACGCGTCGAAGCTGAGCCCGGCGCGACTCGCGATGATGATGTTCGGTGGGTCACCGACCAGTGTCGCCGTGCCGCCGATGTTGCTCGCCAACGCCTCGGCGATGAGGAAGGGAGCGACCGGTACCTCAAGCCGGTCACAGACCAACAGAGTCACGGGGGCGACGAGCAGCACGGTCGTCACGTTGTCCAGCAGCGCGGACGCCACCGCCGTCACCAGGACCAGGATGATCATGACGGCCATCGGTCGGCCCCGGGCGCGTTTGGTCGCCCAGGTCGCCAGGTACTCGAACGCCCCGGTGCGCCTGATGACGCTCACCAGCAGCATCATCCCGACAAGCAGGAAGATCACGTTCCAGTCGATACCGGATTCGGGCGAGAAGAACGCGTGGTCCGGCCCGGTCGCCCCGATCAGCAGCATCGCTGCGCCACCGCCGAGCGCCGCCGCGACGCGGTGCACCCACTCGGTGGCGATGAGGACGTAGACGACCACGAAGACGGCGACGGCCAGCCACGCGGTGAGCGTCACGACGCGAGGATCCGGTCGAGCAGGTGGTCCAGGCTGATCGCACCGGTCACGCGACCCGCCTCGACCACGGCCACCACGGGGCAGCGGGTCCGTGCCATCAGCGCGGCGATCTCCAGCGCTGTCGCGTCGGGGTCGACGACGGGCAGTTCCCCAGGACGCGCGGGCAGGCATTCACGTACCGTGCGGCGCCCGAGCCGCTGGTGGAACAGGTCCGCGTGCGCCTCGTCCACGACACTGGCCAGCGCCGGGTCGTCCTGGATGTATCCGGGCACGGCCATCCGCAGCACCTGCGTTCCCGGCAGCACCGTGTACGGCTTGCGCTCGGCGTCCACGACGACGAGGCCCGGCAGATCGTACTCGGCCAGCAGGCGAGCCGCGTCCAGCGCGGGCGTTTCCAGCGTCACGGTTCGCGCGGCCGAGGCGAGATCCCGCGCACGCATCGCACCTCCCGGGGTCAGTCCGGCTCGGTGAACGGGCTGGTCCCGTCGCCCACACCCTGCTCCTCGTCGACCAGTACCTCGTCACCGGCGCGCAGTACCGTCTCCGGTTGAAGCGGTACGTGCTCGCCGTCGCGGCGCAGAAAGGCCGCCCAGACGTTTTCCTGGTGTGCCAGTTCGGCGACGGTCATCCCGTCGGCCGGTGAGCCCTCGGCCACCCGGCGCGTGTGCATCGCCGCGGCTGGCTCCCGCCGGAACCGCATCCCCCGTACCCACGGCTCGGGCTCGATGGATCGCATGGGCACCCGGCACCGTCTGCCCACCAACGGCACCAAGCCGCCCTGGACGATGACGGAGAACGCCACCACCACGAAGATGACGTCGTACATCTTGGTGGTACCCGAGATGTTGGCTGCGACGATGAACGTGCCGAGCAGGATGGGCACCGCGCCCTTCAGCCCGGCCCACAGCACGAAGACACGTTCACCCCGGTCGAGGCGCACCGGAAGGAGCACCAGCCCGACCAGCAGTGGCCGGACCACGAGCGCCAGCACCACGGCCAGCACCAGCCCGATCAGCCAGGCGTTGCCGTCCGGGAGGGTACGCAGCGACACCGTCAGGCCGAGAACCACGAATGCCACGATCTCCGCAAGGCTCGCCAGCGCGGAGAGGAACCGTTGGGTTTCACCCTTGAAGGGGACACGGGCGTCGCCCAGCATGATGCCGGCGATGAACACCGCCAGGAACCCGGAGCCGTGCGCCACGGTGGCCGAACCGTAGATGACGAGCGCGGCGCACAGGGTGAGGACCGGATAGAGCGCCCCGGACGGCAGCGACACCCGCTTGACGAACCAGTGCAACGCCGCCCCACCCAGCAGGCCGACGACCGCACCGATCGCCATCTGTTCGACGAAGACCAACACACCGGTGCCGAGCGCACCCAGTCCTCCACCACCGCTGCCACCCGCCGCCAGGATGGCGACCATGAGGGCGATGCCGACCGGGTCGTTGGCGCCCGACTCGCCCTCCAGCAGAGTGCCGGAGCGGCCCAGGATCTCCCGGCGCCCGAGCACCGAGAACACGACCGCGGGGTCGGTGGGCGCCAGGGCGGTGCCGATGAGCAGCGACGTCCGCCAGTCGAGGTCGAAGATGTAGTGCGCCGCGCCTGCCATCGCCGCGGCCGTGACCAGGGTGCCGACCACGCCGAGCCAGACGACGGCGCCTGCGGTGCGTCGCAGGCTGCGCCACCCGATGTGCATGCCCCCGTCGAAGAGCAGCACCACCAACGCGACGGTGACGATCTCCTCGACCGTCACCACCGGCATCGAGCCCAACCAGGGGAAGATGTCCGACGCGACGGCCGCGCCGATCAGGAACAGGGCCGGGGCCGGGACCCGGATCGTCTCGGTCAACCGGTTGGACAGGACCGCGACCAGCGCCACCACGGCGACCAGCGCGACGATCGCGCCGAAGCGTTCGGCATCACCCATCGGTACCCACGCTGTTCACAGCACGCTCCAGTGTTCCAGGGACGGGTCGTCCATCGCCGACCAGTCTTCCCGGCACACCGGCGCCCACCCTACCGTCCGGGCGGCATCGCCCGGACGACCACCGACCGCCCTCACTCGCCGTCACCACCGGGGCAGTATGACGTCGGAAGCGGCCCATACCCGGGAGATCGGCAGGGTGGCGGTGCCGTAGCACCGGCGTCGATACTCCGTGCGGGTACCTGGGCGAGCAGGAGGACACGATGCGAGGTTCCACCGAACCGACGGCGGCACCGCCGGCCCCGGACCACGCGCTGGCCCGCCCGCCGCGGAGCCGGCTGGCCGGGCTGCTCGGCCTCGCCGCGGTACTCGTCCTCGCCGTCGGAACGGTCCTCCAGCTCGCGATGCCCGCGCCCCGGCCCACCTCCGCGCCGGCCGGCGACTTCAGCGCCGACCGCGCGTACCGGCACGTGGCCCGGCTGGGCAGCGCCGTACATCCGGTCGGCTCGGCCGCCACCGCGCGCAACCAGCGCTACATCCTGGACACCTTGCGGGCCGACGGGCTGTCCGCGCGCATGCAGGACGCAGTCGGGCGCAGCGGCTCACTCGGCGACGGCACCCAGCTGGCGCAGGTGCACAACGTGGTGGCCCGGGTGCCGGGCAGCGACCCGACGGGCCGGGTGTTCCTGGTCGCGCACACCGACTCGGTACGGGTCGGTCCGGGCGGCTCGGACGACGGCGCCGGGTCCTCGACGCTGCTGGAGACCGCCCGCGCGCTGGCGCACGGCCCCCGGCCGCGCAACGACGTGGTCCTGGTGTTCACCGACGGCGAGGAGGCGTGCCTGTGCGGCGCGGCCGCGTTCGTCGGGCAGGACCCGCTGGCCCGCGGCGTCGCGGACCGTTCGGTGGTACTCAACGTCGAGGCGCGGGGCAGCCGTGGCCCGGTGATCATGTTCGAGACCTCGCAGCGCAACGCCGGGCTCGTCGACGTGTTCGGCGAGCACGCACCACACCCGCTGGGTACGTCGTTCGCGGTGGAGGTGTACCGCCGGCTGCCGAACGACACCGACTTCACGATGTTCCGCGAGGCCGGCTTCGCCGGCCTCAACTCCGCGTACCTGGACGGTTCCGCCGTCTACCACACGCCGCTCGACACCCCCGCCGCGATGGACCGGGGCAGCCTGCAGGAGCACGGTGACAACGCGCTCGCGCTGGCCCGG
>JBAUUM010000472.1:0-5170 GCA_049582705.1 Actinocatenispora sp. | reverse complement strand
GCGGAATGCCCGGCACGGTCCGGAATCCGCACAGCGTCTACGCGATCCTGACGTGCGACACCGACGACTCCGCCGCGTGGCTCGCGGCCGGTGAGGCGGTGTCGGCGGTGCTGCTGCACGCCGCGGTGCGTGGCATCGGCACCGATCCGATCAGCGACGTCATCGAGTCACCCGGCGCCCGCGACGTGCTGCGCACGCTGACCGGTGCGGGCCAGCCGATGCTCGCGTTGCGGCTCTGCCGTCTCGACGACGAGGCCGCCTCCGAGTCCCCGCGGTACGGCGCCGTGGCGCCGGGGTCGGTCCCGACCGCGCCGGCCGCCGACGGTACGGCCCCGATCCGGATCAACTGACCGCACCCCGCCCACGTCCGTACACTGTGGACGGTACGACGGGCTCAGAGTTCGGCGTCGTGGTCGCCGAGCTTCGCGGCGAGTACCGCGGCCTCGGTGCGGCGGTGCAGGCCCAGCTTGGCCAGCACGCTGGACACGTAGTTCTTGACGGTCTTCTCCGACAGGTGCATCCGGCGGGCGATGGCACGGTTCGTCAGACCCTCGGCGACCAGCGTGAGGATGCGGCGTTCCTGGTCGGTGAGGTGGCGCAGTTCGTCGGGTTGGTCCGGGCCGCGCCGGATGCGCTCCAGCACCCGCTGGGTCACCGCCGGGTCCAGCAGCGACTGCCCGGCGGCGATCTGCCGGACCGCGTTCACCAGGTCGGTACCGCGTACCTGCTTGAGCACGTAGCCGTGCGCGCCGGCCATGATCGCCGCGAACAGCGCCTCGTCGTCCTCGAACGAGGTCAGGATCAGGGCCCGGATCGACGGGTCGATCGAGCGCACGTCACGGCACACGTCGACACCACTGCCGTCGGGCAGTCGGGCGTCCAGCACGGCCACGTCGGGGCGTAACGCCGGGATCCGACTCACCGCCTGGGTCGCCAGGCCCGACTCGCCCACCACGCGGATGTCGTCCTCCGCCTCCAGCAGCTCGCGCAGCCCCCGGCGCACCACCTCGTGGTCGTCGAGGAGATAGACGCTGATCATGCCACCGGTTCTACCTCGGGACGTGGCCCCGCGTACCGGGCCGAAGGTCACCTCCCGTCCGGGCGGACCCGCTCCGGCGCGACCCGGCGTGGGCCCGACGGTCCGACCGGCCCGGGCACGGGGGCCTTTTGGGTCCTGCGGGCCGCGGCGTCGCCGGCCACCCTGGTGGGCAGGGGAGGCCCCGGATTCCGGTGAGTCTCCGTCCGGCAGACGGTCCGGCGCCGGGCGCGGTCAGGGTGGCTCCCGGCCGGGTCGCGGTCGGGCGAGGGGGATCGACCGAGGAGCTTGTCGGCATGGATGACGTCATGGGCGGTTCGCACTGGATGAGCAGCGCGCCGAGCACCGGGGTAGCGCCGAGCGCCGGGGTACTGGCGGGACCGCTTCCGGTCCTCGACGGGGGTGTGCCGAGGGGTGCCCTGGCCGGCGCCCTGGACGCCGCCGTCCGGGCGCCGTCGCTGTACAACAGCCAACCGTGGCACTTCCGGATCGGCGCGGACCGGGTCGAGGTACGGCTGGACCCGTCCCGGATGCTGCCGGCGGCCGATCCGGGCGGTCGGGCCGCGCGCATCGCCTGCGGTGCCGCCCTGTACAACCTGCGCCTCGCGATGGCGGTCGAGCTGGGACACGAGTCCGAGGTCCGGCTGCTGCCCGACCGGGCCGACGACCTGCTGGTGGCCCAGGTGCGGGTGGGCCGGGCGCGGCCGGCCACACCGCGGGAGCGTGCCCAGTACTGCGCGATCCCGCGCTGGCGCGGCAACCGCCACCCGTTCCAGGACGAGGAGCCGGTGGCCGACGCCCAGCACCTGGCGTTGGCCCGGGCCGCCGCCGCACAGGACTGCTGGCTCCAGGTGCTGACCGGTACGTCGCCGGCCCGGCGGGTCGCCGCGCTCATCGACGAGGCGGGCCGCGTACTGGACCGGGATCCGGCCTACCGGCGTGAGGCCGGCCCCGGTACCGCCGGAGCGGTGCGGGCGATCGACGCCGTGCGGGCCTCCGACGTGGTCCAGGCATCGGATGTGCGGACCCGCGACACGGAGACAGTCCCGTCCCTGGGGATCCTGGGCGGCGCCGACGACACCCCACCGGTACACGTCTCCATCGGGCAGGCGCTGCAGTCGGTGCTGTTGACGGCCACCGAGGGCGGCCTGGCCGTTTCGCTGTTCTCCCAACCGTTCGAGGTGCCGGACGCCCGCACCCGACTGCGCGAACTGGCCGGCCGGCTCGGTACGCCCTATCTGGTGCTCCGGGTCGGCTATCCGACCCGGCCGTCCGCGAGTACCCCGCGGCTGCCGGTGGCGGCGGTGAGCGATGTGCTGCCGGACGACCGTTCCCGCGCGGTCGACGGCATCCTCGCCGGTATGGGGGAGCTGTCCTGACCGGCGCTGCCGTCCGGGTGCCATGGTGTGACGTAGTGCGAAATGCACGGTCCAATGCCCAGGGAAGTACCGCGAGGGCCTTCTGTGCCACCGTTCCTGCCGCTGTCGAGTGGAACCGCCAGGTCTGCCACGCGGCGGTGGGTGCGTGGGTAGGATTCGAGCATGGCCGGCTCTGATCCGGACGGCGACGCCCCCGAGTTCGACGCTCCCGAGGTCGACGCCTCAGACGCATCGGATCTGGGGCTGGGCAAGCTGTCCCGGGTGCGGCTGGACACCCTGCTCCAGGAGATGCTGGACCGCGTCGGCGACGTGATGGCGAGCAGGGAACGACTGCGCTCACTCCTCGACGCCGTGGTACGGATCGGGACGGACCTGGATCTGCACAGCACCCTGCAACGGATCGTGCGGTCCGCGTGCGACCTCGTCGGCGCCCGGTACGGAGCGCTGGGCGTGATCGGACCACAGCGCACGCTGATCGACTTCATCACCCACGGCATGTCGAACACGCAGCGGACCCGCATCGGTGACCTGCCCCGCGGCCACGGCGTGCTCGGCCTGCTGATCGACGAGCCGCACGGGATCCGGCTGCCCGACATCCGCGAACACGAGCGCGCGTACGGCTTCCCGCCGGACCACCCGGACATGCACACGTTCCTCGGGGTGCCGATCCGGATCCGGGACCGGGTGTTCGGCAACCTGTACCTGACCGAGAAGGAGGGCGGCGGCGAGTTCACCGAGGACGACGAGCAGATCGTGTCGGCTCTGTCGGTCGCCGCGGGTGCCGCGATCGACAACGCGCGGCTCTACGAGCAGGCGGGCCGGCGGCACCGCTGGCTGGAGGCGACGGCCGAGATCACCTCGGTGCTGCTCGGCGAGGGACTGGAGCCGAAGTCGGCACTGCAACTGATCGCGGACCGGGCGCTGGAGGTGGCGGAGGCCGAACTGGCGCTGGTCCTGCTCGTCAACGGCGGCACCCACCTGACCGTGGAGGTCGCCTCCGGTGAGCGCGGCATGCCCCTGGTCGGCGAGGAGATCGCGATCGAGGGGAGCGACTTCGAGGCGCTGATGGGGGAGCAGGCCGGCATGCTGGAGGACCTCGCCGGCGCGGCGGACTGGCGGGTACCGGTCCGGACCGGCCCGTGCCTGTTGGTCCCCCTGGCCGCCCGGGGGCGGATCCTGGGCGCCCTCGTCGTCGCGTACCCGGTGGACGACGGCGGTGGCCCGAGCGACCCGGACGTGTCCCTCGTCGAGACGTTCGCCGGTCAGGCCGCGCTCGCCCTGGAGCGGATCGAGGACCAGCAACAGCGCGACACGCTGGCCATTCTCAGCGACCGCGAACGCATCGCGCGGGACCTGCACGACGTGGTCATCCAGCGGCTGTTCGTCGCCGGGACCCAGCTCGCCATCGCGGACCGGATCACGGTGAAGCCGGAGGTGCACAAGCGGGTCAACGCGGTCATCGACGACCTCGACGCCACCATCCGCGACATCCGGGGCACGATCTTCGAACTGCGTGCGCACGCCCGCGGCGAGTTCCGTTCCGAGATCCGCCAGCTGGTGGCGGAGGCCGAGCGTCAGCTGGACTTCGGTGTGCGCCTCACCCTCGACGGGCCGGTTGAGACGCTGGTCTCCGAGGACATCCGGCCCACCGCGCTGGCGATGCTGCGGGAGGCGCTGTCCAACGTCGCCCGCCATGCGCAAGCCAGCGTCGTACGGGTGACGATACGGGTGGACGCCGGCCGGCTGAGCATCCGCGTGGTCGACAACGGGGTGGGCGCCGGCACGCCGGGCCAGTCCGGTGGACTGGCCAACATGCGGCGCAGAGCGGAGGAAAGGGGCGGCGAGTTCGTCATCGGAGCCGGCCCGGACGGCGGCACCGAGGTGGACTGGCAAGTTCCTTTGTAGACGGTCACGACCACCGAGAGATGTTTCGACCGAACGGCCCCTGTACGTGGCCACCAGGGCAGAGGAACATGGGACTTCAGCTGCCAGGGGGGTCGGCGATGTTCCAGGACCGTGGTCAGGCGGGCCGCATGCTCATCCATCGACTGGGACATCTGCGCACCGACGAATCGGTGGTCCTCGGTGTCGTGCGCGGCGGTGTGCCGCTGGCGTACGAGATCTCGCAGGCCATGGGCATGCCGCTCGACGTGATGCTGGTGCGCAGGATGACGGTGCGCAACAGGCCGGGGGTGACCATGGGCGCCCTCACCGAGGACGGCGTGCGCACCCCGAGCCGGGGACTGCCGGGTGTGAGCCGGTGCGGGCTGTCCGACACCACGGCGGCCGAGCGGGTGGCAACTGCGGAGCTGTCCCGGATGGTCGGGCTGTACCGGTCCGCGGAGCCGCCGATGCGGCTGGACGGTCGCACCGCGGTGGTGGTGGACGACGGTGTGATCAGCACGGCGACGGCGTGGGCGAGCTGTCGCGCGGCGCGTGCCCGGGGCGCCGCGCGGGTCGTGTTCGCCGCGCCGGTGATCGCCCCGGACGCCATCGCCTGTCTCGCGGCCGTCGCGGACGAGACCGCGCGGCTGGTCGCACCGCCGACGGTGTCGACCATCGCCTCGTGGTACGAGGAGGGTCGGCCGGTCACCGACGAGCAGGCACTGGCCCTGCTGGGCCGCTCGCCGACCGGCCAGGCGCTGGCCACGCTGTGACGGCGCGGCACTGACCGCACGGCACTGACCCGGCGGCACCGACCCAGTGGGCCTTGCCGCCGTGCGGCACCGACCCGCCGGCACCGACCCCGTGGCCC
>JBAUUM010000471.1:0-2724 GCA_049582705.1 Actinocatenispora sp. | reverse complement strand
GGGTTCACCTGTGCCGGGCTGCGCTACGCGATCGGCTCGATCTGGCCCCTGGTCCTCATCCACGCGCTGGACGACTTCTTCCAGATCCGCTCGCCGGGTTCGGCTCCGGACTGGTGGGAGGCGATCGTGTACGTCTTCTACGTCGCGTTCGGGGTGTGGCTGCTGCGGAGCTACGGGACGACCGGCGACAGGCGCCCCGAACGGGTCGGGGCGCTCGACTGACACCCGGCCGCGACCGCTGCGTTACGCGGCGGCGCGCACCTCCTGGGCGGCGTCGCCATGGAGCGCCACCCGGACCAGGGCCGCGGCGAGCCGGGGCAGCTCGTCGGGACCGACCAGCCCGGCCAGCCCGGTCGCGGAGCTGGGCAGCCCGAGCGCGCTCGCGCCCTTGGCCATCCGTTCGTCGCAGAACGGTGCCACCTCCGGCCAGGTGGCCTGCACCTCGCGGAGGAAGATCGCGGCGCCGGTCGGGCCGATGCCCGGAAAGCGGATGAGCAGCTCGCGCAGTGTCCGCACGTCCCCGTCGGCGTCGTCCCGCAGCCGCCGCAGGTCACCCCGCCACTCGTCGAGCAGCAGTTGGGCACCGTCACCGAGCATGGTCGCGGTGCGCTCGTCGTACCGGCGGTAGTGTCCGCGCCCGAGCGCGTCGACCCGTTGCTGCCAGGTGGCGTCGCGCATGGCGCGGGGCGTCCGGTATCCGGCAGTGGACAGCTCCCGGGCGGCGGCCACCGCGATGTCCGCGGTGATCCGCGCGGACAGCAGCGTGGCCAGCACGAGCAGGCGGTACAGCGGGGACGGCTTGTCGGTGAGCCGGATGCCGGCCTCGTCGGCGTAGGTGCGGCCGTGCCGGTCGAGCAGCGCGCCCAGCACTGCCCTGCGTGTGGCTGCCATGAACATCACCCCGGCCGGTGGGTACCCGGTCCGGGGTGACGGAAACGCAGGATCAGGGCGGTGTCACCCCGGTCAGAAGCGGGGCGCGTCCGGCGGTTCGAGCAGGCCGAGCCGCAGGGCGGTCATCAGCGCCTGCGCCCGGTTGCCGGCGCCCAGCTTCTCGTACAGCTTCGAGATGTGGGTCTTGGCGGTGGACTCGCTGACGTACAGCTGCTTGGCGATGCCGGCCACGCTCATGCCGTCGGCCAGCAGCTTGAGCACCTGGCCCTCCCGCGGCGACAGCTGCGGCCCGGACGGCGCCAACCGTCGCTTCATGGCCTCGGCGAGGTCCGCGGCGGTGAAGGCGTTCGGGGTGGACGCGGCGTGCCGGGCGGCGGCGACCACGTCGTCGGCGGGGGCGCTCTTGGGCACGAACGCGCTGGCGCCGGCCTCCAGAGCACCGAACAGCTGGTCGTCGCCCGCGTACATGGTCAGTACGACGATGCCCATCGTCGGGTGTGCCTTGCGCAGCTGGCGGGTGGCGGACAGGCCGCTGCCGTCGGGCAGCCGCAGGTCCATGATCACCACGTCGGGGTGCAGCGCGGCGGCCTGCCGTACACCCTCCGCCGCGGTGCCGGCCTCACCGGCGACTTCGAAGTTCGGATCGCGCTCGAAGGCGTGACGCAGGCCCTTGCGGATCAGATCGTGGTCGTCGACCAGCAGGATGCTGGTACGGCCGGCCGGCTCGTCGGACATCGTTGCTCGCTCCGCTACTAGGGGATCGTTGGGCCGCGGAGTGCTCGGAAACACCTGACGCTCAGGCCCGGGGCTGGTGCTGTCGGGCACTACCCTCCTCCATACCGTCCGCTGTCGATACGTTACCTTGCCCGGACCTCGTGCCGAGCACCGCAGTGATGGTAGTTCCGCTCGGTTCGCGCGGGCTGATCCGCAGATCGGCCCGGATCCGACGGGACCGTTCCGCCATGATCGTCAGGCCGTAGCTGCCGTCCCGGGTCGCGGCGGGCATGCCCCGGCCGTCGTCGGACACCTCGATCCGGGCGTACGGCGGGTCGATCTCGCAGGTGACCCACAGGTTCTCGGCGTGCGCGTGCTTGCGCGCGTTGGTGACGGCCTCCTGGCCGATGCGCAGCAGCTCCGTCTCCACCGACGCGGGCAGCCGGGCGGTCGACTCGTCCAGGGACAGGTGGACCCGCATGCCGCCGGACGCCCCGACGGTGCGCGCGTAGTCCGCCAGGGCGGTCGCCAGCCCGCCGGACGGGTCGACGTCGGTACGCAGCTCGAACAGGGACAGCCGCAGCTCGGTGATGACGCGGGTGACCTCGGCGCGGAGGTTGTGCAGGTCCTCCACGGCCTCGTCGGCGCCGGTGACGTCGTCCAGCTGGCCGACCGCGTTGTCGATGCCGTACCCGACCATGACCAGTTCCTGCGCGACCCCGTCGTGGATCTCCCGGGCGAGCCGCTGCCGTTCCTCGGTGGTGGCCAACGCGCGGACCTCGTCGAACAGCAGCGCGGCCTCCAGCCGCAGCGCCGCCGTGGACACCAGGCCGCGCAGCCGGGTCACCACCTCGCCCGGGTACGCGCCCGCCTCGTCGGCCTCCACGGCGAGCAGGCCGATGCTGCGTACGCCGGCCACCAGTGGAATCACCAGCGCGGACACCGGCCCGGAGGTGCCGGTCCGGGACAGCGACCGGGACGAGACGTGCGGCTGCTGGCTGACCCAGGCGTCGGTGATCGGGGTGTCGGCCGACAGCGACGTCTCCCAGTCGGTGCGGTCCAGGCCGCGCTGGGCGAGGACCACCAGCCGGCCGCCGCCGCTGCGGCCGAGTACCGCGG
>JBAUUM010000470.1:0-2685 GCA_049582705.1 Actinocatenispora sp. | reverse complement strand
GCTCGGGCTCGGTCACGATGTACAGGCCGCCGACCGCGTCGTCCTCGGCGAGCGACGACGAGCGCACCAGGGAGTTCCAGTACCGGCCCCGGCTCTGGATGACCTCACGTTCGGCGTCGCTCAGGTTGGCCAGCTTCAGCTTGTCCTGCAGCACCTTGTGCGTCTCCCGGAACAGCTCACCGGCGCGGTCGAGGACCTGTCGGGCCACCGTGCCGCGGGTGGTCTCCTCGAAGTCGGCCGTGCCCGTGACCACCTGCAGGAACGGGGCCATCACGTCCTGCGGCAGCTGGTAGCCGTCCCGGACCAGGTCCTTGGCCTGCCAGAAGTACGACTCCTTGCCGTCGTACTGGTTGTAGACGGCGGCGACGATGACGAGGAAACGCAGGTACGTGCGGTGGTAGCTGTCGTGGAAGAAGCTCGCGGCGCTCTCCTCGTCCACCTGGCCGCGCCGGATGGCGGCGATGCTCGCCGCGGCGAGCAGCGAACTGAACATCGCGAGGTGCACGCCGGAGGACAGCAGCGGGTCGAGGAATGCCGCCGAGTCACCGGTGATGAAGTACCCGGGGCCCGAGTAGCGTTCCGCGCTGTACGAGTAGTCCTGGTCGGCGCGGACGTTGCCGCGACACGTCGCGCCGTCCGTGATGTCGGAGATCTCGTCCGCCTCGGCCAACATCTCGTGGTAGATCTTCTCCAACGAGGTGCCCGCGTCGCGCAGCTCGGTGAACCGCCGCTTGTGCAGGATCACGCCGATGCTCATGCCGGTGCGCAGCGGGATCGCCCACACCCAGCCGTCCCGTACCGACGACACCACGGTGGCACCGTCGGGGGCGTGCGGCAGCTCCTTGGCGTCGTCCCAGTAGGCCCACACCGCGACGTTGCGGAACGACTCGTTGTACGTCCGGCCGCCGATGTAGCGGTTGACCAGCAGCCCCGCCCGGCCGGAGGCGTCGACGAGGAAGTCGAACTCGTGCCGGCCGCTGCTCCCGTCCTCGGTGTCGGTCCAGGTCACGGCGGTGGGCCGGTCCCCGTCGAAGTGCACCTCGGTGACCCGCCGGCCCTCGAAGACCTGGGCGCCCTGCTCGGCGGCGTGCCGCAGCAGGATCTCGTCGAACTCGCTGCGCTCCACCTGCCACGTGTACACCTGGGCGCCGGACAGCGCACCGAAGCGGTAGTCCCACTTCTCATTGCCCCACCGCAGGTACTGCCCGGACTTGCGGCGGAAGCCGTGCTGCATGATCTTCTCCCGGGCACCCATCAGGTCCAGTACCGGATGACAGGCCGGCAGGATGCTCTCGCCGATGTGGTAGCGCGGGAAGTGCTCCCGTTCGAACACCGCGACGTCGATGCCCTGGCGGGCGAGCAGCGCGGCGGCCGTGGCTCCGGCCGGGCCGCCACCGACCACCAGGACAGACGTTCGGGTTGTCGACTCACTCATCGTTCTTCCTCTCGTCCGGCAGTCGGCCGCCGCCCGTCGGGGACGGCGGTGACATGCCGCCGCCCGTCGGAGGCGGCGGTGACATGCCGCCGTTCCCGGTGGACGGCAGTGACATCAGGTGGTCCACCGACACCTCCAGCGACTCCGGGTCGAGAGCCGGTACGTCGATGCCGGTGTCGCGCAACAGATCGGTCATGGTGGCGGCGGCGAACCGCCGCGGCTCGTCGGGCATCAGGACGTCCAGCGACGAGACCACGGACGCAAGCGGCAGGTCGGCGCCGGCCGCCACCCGCCGGGCGACGTCGGCCCGCCACTGTTCGGCGGGAATCTCCTCGATGTCGTACCCGCACGCGCGCACCCACGCCCAGACCGTCGTCCAGGTGACGGGCGGCGGCGCGAGGTGCGCGATCGCGCCCCCGCTGCGCAGCGCGCCCGCGACCAGCGCCCGCGCCGCGGAGTCGACGGACATCGAGACGATCTCCGCGTCCCGGCGCGGGGCCAGCCCGGTCGCCACGGCGGTGCCGACGATCCGCCAGAACAGGTCCTCGTGGTTGCAGTAGCCGGTCACCGAGTCACCGGCCACCGCGCAGATCCGGTAGATCGACGCGGGTACGCCGGCCGCCATCGCCCGCTGCACGACGTGCTCGGCCACCCACTTCGTCTGCAGGTACCCGTTCGGCAGCAAGCCCGGCGTGGCCGGCAACGGCTCCTCCGGGTACGGGTCGCCGGTGGGGTTCTCCTGCCGTAGCACGCCCAGCGTGGACAGGAAGTGCAGGTGCGCCCGCCCGCTCTCGGCGACCAGCCGCACCGCCATCTCGGTGGCGTGCACGTTCGCCGGTTCCATCTGGTCGTACGGCCGGACGAAGTTCACCTCCGCGGCGCAGTGGTAGACCGCGGTGGCCTCCGCCGCGAGCCGCGTCCAGTCGTGGTCGGACAGGCCGAACCGCGGTCGGCGCAGGTCGGCTGGCAGGACCCGGAGCCGGTCGGCATCGCCAGCCGTCCACAGTGAACGGTCGGTGAGCAGCGTACGCAGCCGACGCTCCGCGGTCGGTCCGTCCGGGGCGCGGAGCAGCACGGTGAGCGGCCGGTCCTGCTGGGCGAGCAACTCGCGCAGCAGGTACGGGCCCAGGTGGCCGGTGCCACCGACCACCACGATCCGTTCCTCACCGTGCCGCGCCGTACGGGTGGTCTCCGCCAGCAGCGCGTCGACCCGGCGCACCGCCGCGTCCCGGGCGCCGACCAGGTCGGGC
>JBAUUM010000469.1:0-4777 GCA_049582705.1 Actinocatenispora sp. | reverse complement strand
CGCCGGGGCCGCCGGGGCCGCTGAGCGGGCCGGACAGTACGGCACGCAACTCGGTCCGGGTGCGTTCCACGTCCCAGCGCTGGGTGGGTTCCTTGGCGAGCAGGCCGAGCAGTACCGGGGTGAGCGGGCCGGCCCGGCGCGGCGGCTCGGGGTCCTCGTAGACGACCGCGTGCATGGTGGCGAGCGGGTCGCCGCGGTCGAACGGCGGCCGGCCCTCGGCGGCGGTGTAGAGCGTCACGCCGAGCGAGAACAGGTCGCTGGGCGGGCCGAACTCGGCGCCCATCGCCCGTTCCGGCGAGATGTACTGCGGGGAACCGAGCACCATCCCCGGCGAGGTGAGGTTGGCGTTGTCGGCGATGTTGCGGGCCACGCCGAAGTCGGTGAGCACGGTGCGGCCGTCGGAGCAGATCAGTACGTTGGCCGGCTTGACGTCGCGGTGCAGTACGCCGGCCGAGTGCGCGGTCTCCAGGGCGCCCAGCACGGACAGCCCGATCTTGGCGATGGCCCGGGGCGGCAGGGAACCCTTCTGCGTGATCATGTCCGCGACGCTGCGTGCCTGCAGCAGTTCCATGACGATCCACGGGCGGCCGTTGTCGGTGATCACGTCGTACACCCGGATCACCGACGGGTGGGACAGGCCGGCGGCGGCACGGGCCTCGCGCAGGGTGCGTTCGTACAGGGCGGCCTGTTCGTCGCGCGGGATGCCCGGCGGCAGCAGGACCTCCTTGACCGCGACGTCGCGGCGGAGCAGGTCGTCGTGCGCGCGCCAGACGGCGCCCATGCCACCCGCGCCGAGCGGATCGAGCAGCGTGTAGCGGCCACCGACGACGGCCCCGGCGGCGCTCCGGCTGGAGCTGGGAGCCTGGTCGGCGGAGGGATCGCTACCAGGTTGGGAATGGTGTGGGGTGGTCACGACGCGGGTCCTCCGGGAGTCGACCACTCCAGTGTGCTCAATCGGGTCCCGCGCCGCGAGATGGGGGGCCCAGCGGCCATCCTGCTATCACTCTCCGTTTGAGGGTTGCTGCGTTGTGCTGCCCGTGCGGGCCGGGGCGCCGCTCGGCACACCGGTGCGTCGGGGCGGCTCAGTGCTTACGATCGGCCCATGAGCTCTCCCGAACGAAGCCCGGCCCGTCCGGTGTTGATCGGCCCACAGGGTACGTGCCGCGGACGACAGGATGATGGCCACCGAGGCGGAGAGGGCTCGCGGTGAACGACGCATACCGGTCCGAATCGGGCTTTCCGCTGCCCCCGGTGAGTGGCCCGGGTGACGTACGTCCCGACCTCGCCGAGCGGCTGGGTGCGCCGGGCGAGTATCCGTTCACTCGCGGTGTATATCCCACGATGTACACCTCCCGGCCCTGGACCATGCGCCAGTATGCCGGGTTCGGTACGGCCCGCGAATCGAACGCCCGCTACCGGCAACTGCTCGCCGCGGGCGGCCACGGGCTCTCCGTCGCGTTCGACCTGCCCACCCAGATGGGCTACGACTCGGACCAGCCGCTGGCGCACGGCGAGGTCGGCAAGGTCGGCGTGGCCATCGACTCGCTGAAGGACATGCGCACCCTGTTCGACGGCATCCCGCTGGACAGCGTCTCCACCTCGATGACGATCAACGCGCCCGCAGCCGTGCTGCTGCTGCTCTACCAACTCGTCGCCGAGGAACAGGGCGTGTCACCCGGCACGCTCACCGGCACCATCCAGAACGACGTGCTCAAGGAGTACATCGCGCGCGGCACCTACATCTTCCCGCCGCGCCCGTCGCTGCGCCTGGTCTCCGACACGTTCGCGTACTGCCAGACCGAACTGCCGCGCTGGAACACCATCT
Source organism: Actinocatenispora sp. (assembly GCA_049582705.1). Taxonomy (GTDB): domain Bacteria; phylum Actinomycetota; class Actinomycetes; order Mycobacteriales; family Micromonosporaceae; genus Actinocatenispora. Next base: position 2,952 of record JBAUUM010000469.1, on the reverse strand, counting down.
CCATCTCCGGCTACCACATGGCCGAGGCCGGCGCCACGCCCGTGCAGGAGATCGCGTTCACCCTCGCCGACGGCATCGAGTACGTGCGGACCGCGGTCGAGGCGGGCCTCGCCGTGGACGAGTTCGCGCCCCGGCTCAGCTTCTTCTTCGTGGCGCGCACCACACTCCTGGAGGAGGTGGCGAAGTTCCGCGCCGCCCGGCGCATCTGGGCCCGGGTGATGCGCGACGAGTTCGGCGCCACCAACCCCAAGTCGCAGATGCTGCGGTTCCACACCCAGACCGCCGGCGTCCAGCTCACCGCGCAGCAGCCCGAGGTGAACCTGATCCGGGTCGCCGTGCAGGGACTCGGCGCGGTGCTCGGCGGCACCCAGTCGCTGCACACCAACTCGTACGACGAGGCGATCGCGCTGCCCACCGAGAAGGCGGCCCGGCTGGCGCTGCGCACCCAGCAGGTCCTCGCGTACGAGACGGACCTGACCGGCACCGTGGACCCGTTCGCCGGCTCGTACCTGGTGGAGTCGATGACCGACCAGGTCGAGGAGGCCGCGGTGGCGCTGATGGACCGGGTCTTCGAGCACGGCTCGGCGGTCGCCGCGATCGAGGCCGGCTTCCAGAAGCGGGAGATCGAACTGTCCGCCTACCGGGTGGCCCAGGAGATCGAGTCCGGCGAGCGCACCGTCGTCGGCGTCAACAAGTTCGCGATCGACACCGACGACCCGTACGAGCCGCTGCGGGTCGACCCGACGATCGAGGCGGACCAGGTGCGTCGGCTGTCCGCCCTGCGCGACGAGCGGGACACCGACGCGGTACGCAAGGCGCTGGCCGAGGTCCGCGCCGCCGCCGACGGTGGCGACAACGTGCTCCCGCCGATGAAGGAGGCGCTGCGCCTCTACGCCACGGTCGGCGAGGTGTGCGACGCGCTGCGCGAGGTGTGGGGCGCCTACCAGCCGTCCGAGGAGTTCTGAGGAGTACCGGGCCGGCGCCGAGGCTGCCGTCGCCGATGCCGTCGGCGACGAGCAGCACGGCCCGGCGCCCTGCGGCTCGACATCCCATCGGCCGACGGTGGCCCGACGACCGGGCCGGACGGCGTCGGCCGGTGCCCGTCGGCGCACAGGTCCGGCACCGTTTCCGACTCGCCCCGGATGGCATCGAGGGATCACGCTCCGCAGCGGTACGGCGTGTCGACACGCCGGCGCGTCCGGCCTCGCCGGGCCGTACGGAGGGATGCGGCGGCCTGCGTGACCGGGCTCGTCGTCTCGCGTTGTAGGGGTATGGGGAGTGTCGCGGGGTGCCCGCGGGACGGTCTGATCCGTCCGCGGGAAGGCCGACCAGAAGCCAAGCCAACACGGAACGTAGGCGTAGATGTAGGGCTTTCCGGGTCTGTGCGGTGATTCGGGTAACGCTAGGATTCGTGAGTCCGCTGGAAGATCCCATGTCGAGACGGCACTTCTGGCCGCTTCGGCGTCCGGGTCACCGGTGACAGCGCGTACTGACCGCCCCCCGAGACGAGATCGAGACGACCCGACAGTGACGAGTTCATCGACTCTGACCCCCGGCAGTGCCGCCTTCGGCGCACTTGCCGACACGCCGTCGACCGCAGCGCCGCGCGGTGCCGTGGGCCTCGCCGAGCTGCCCGCGGATCCGCTACCGAGCGTGCTCGACGGCTGGCTTGCCAGCCACGGGTCGGAGCTGATCGGCATCCGCCGACACCTGCATGCCCATCCCGACCTGTCCGGGCAGGAACGGCCGACCGCCCGCTACCTCGCGGCCATCCTGGAGGGCGCCGGGCTCGCGCCGCGCCTCCTGCCCGCGGGTAACGGCGTGATCTGCGACGTCGGTCCGGACACCGGTGACGGTCGGGTCATCGCACTGCGCGGCGACATCGACGCGCTGCCCATCACCGACGTGAAGGACGTGCCGTACCGGTCCACCGTGGACGGCGCCTGCCACGCCTGTGGACACGACGTGCACGCGACGGTCGTCACCGGCACCGGCCTGGCGCTCGCCGAACTGGCCGCCGCGGGTGCGCTGCCCGGCCGGGTACGGCTCCTGCTGCAGCCCTGCGAGGAGCGCTTCCCGTCCGGCGCGCCGGAGGTGACCGCCGCCGGAGGGCTGGACGGCGTACGGGCCATCTTCGCGTTCCACTGCGATCCGAAGCTCGCCACCGGCCTGGTCGGCGTGCGCTCCGGGCCGCTGACCGCCGCCGCCGACATGCTGGAGGTCCGGCTGACCGGGCGCGGTGGGCACACGGCCCGCCCGCACCTGACCGCCGACCTGGTCAGCGCGTTGGCCCGGGTGGTCGTGGACGTGCCGGCGCTGCTGTCGCGTCGGGTGGATCCGCGGGCCGGGGTCTCGCTCGTGTTCGGCGCCGTGCACGCGGGCCAAGCGCCCAACGCCATCCCGCAGGAGGGCGTCGCGGCCGGCACCGTACGGATGCTGGACCGGACCGCCTGGCACGAGATCCCGACGCTGATCGAGCAGCTGGTGCGCGACGTGACCGCCGGCACCGGCGCCGAGGCCGACATCCGCTACACCCGTGGCGTCCCGCCGGTCATCAACGACCGGACCGCGACCGCGGTGTTCGGTGCCGCCGCGGCCGCCGCGCTGGGGGCGGAGCACGTGGTGGAGACGCCGGTCAGCATGGGCGGCGAGGACTTCGCCTGGTACCTGGAGCACGTGCCGGGGGCGATGGCGCGGCTCGGCGTCGGCCGTCCGGGCGAGCAGCTCGACCTGCACCAGGCCACGTTCGACGTGGACGAACAGGCCATCGGGCACGGGGTACGCGTGATGGTGCACACAGCACTGGCCGCCCTCGCCGATCCGTCGTTCTGCCGCCCGCGCCCTCGTCACCGTGGCGACGAGGGCGCCACGGCCGGTCGGCAGGGCAGCGCGGTCGGCAGGGCAGCGCGGTCGGCAGGGCAGCGCGGTTGACCAGGCAGCGCGGTCGACCAG
>JBAUUM010000468.1:0-13512 GCA_049582705.1 Actinocatenispora sp. | reverse complement strand
CGGATACACCGCCGGCGCGTCACTGTGCGTTCTGGTCAGGCGTTACCGGCAGCCGCGTCGCAGGCGCGGGCACGGAGGGCACGCTGCACGCCGTCCTTACCCTCCGCCACAAGTCGCCGCAACGGGGCCGGGTGCTGCGTGTCCGCGAGCCACGCGTCGGTCGCGGCGACGGTGTCCTCACTCACCAGCAGCGACGGGTACGCGAGGACGGCGAAGGTCTGCGCGACCTCACCGTCGAAACGCTCCCACACGTCGGCCGCGTCCGCGAAGTACCTGTCCCGGTACCCGGCGAGCAGGTCCAGCTGCGAGGTGTGCCAGAAGCCGAGCAACATGGCCCGTTGCAACCAGTTGGGCAGTTCGGTGTCCGTCGTGATCTGCCGCCACACCTCTGCCTTGCTGTCCGCGTCGGGCCTTCGCGCGCGGGCCAGCGACGCCTCCCGCGAACCGCTCGCCGTGTTGTCCCGGCTCAGCTCCGACTCGATCTCGGCGGTGCCGAACTCGCCGTACGTGACGAGCGACTGCACCAGCGCCCACCGCATGTCGGTGTCGATGGCCAGCCCGTCCGGTACGCCCTCGCCGGCCAGCCAGCCGCGCAGCACGGCGAGTTCCTCGGTGGTCTTCGCCAGCGCCGAGTACTCCTGCGCGAACGTCAGCTGCAGACCGCTGCCGGGCTCCGCGGCACGCATCGCGTCGGCGGTCGTCCGCAGCATCAGCGTGCGACCCTCCTCGCGCCACGCCGGGTCCGCGTACTGGTTGATCGCCTGCCGGGCGGTACGCAACAGGATGGAGACCAGGGCGACGTCGCTCTCCCGCGGCACGCCGCTGGCGACCATCCGTACGAACTGGCGGGCCGGCATCTCGGCGTCGCGCAGCATGTCCTGCGCGGCGGACCACAGCAGCCCGCGCGGCAGCGACGACTCGAACGTCGAGATGTGCTCGGTGATGGTGGTCATCGACCTGTCGTCCAGCCGGATCTTCGCGTACGTCAGGTCGTCGTCGTTGATGAGCAGCACATCGGCGGCGGGCGCCCCGGCCAGTTCCGCGACCTCGGTCCGGTCGCCGGAGACGTCCAGCTCGACGCGCTGGCGGCGCACCAGCGCACCGTCCCGCAGGTCGTACAGTCCGACGGCGAGCCGGTGGGTGCGCAGCGTCGGGTAGTCCTTCGGCGCCTCCTGGAGGACCGCCACCGAACGGTACGTGCCGTCCGCGTCGAGCTGGATGTCCGGGCGCAGCGTGTTGACCTGCGCCGTGGTCAGCCACTGCGAGGCGTACTCGCGCAGCTCGCGCCCGGACGCGTCCTCCAACGCGCCCAGCAGGTCGTCGAACGTCGCGTTGCCCCACGCGTGCTTCTGGAAGTAGGCGCGCAGGCCGGCCACGAACGCGTCCTCGCCGACGTAGGCGACGATCTGCTTGAGGATGCTGGCGCCCTTGGCGTACGTGATGCCGTCGAAGTTGACCTCGACGGTCTCCACGTCCGGCACGTCGGTGTAGACGGGGTGCGTGGTGGGCAGCTGGTCCTGCCCGTAGCCCCACCGCTTCCGCAGCGCCAGGAACGTGGTCCACGCGGCCGAGAAGCGGGTGGCCCGGGCGTTCGCCCAGTGGCTGGCCCACTCGGCGAACGACTCGTTGAGCCACAGGTCGTCCCACCAGCGCATGGTGACCAGGTCGCCGAACCACATGTGCGCCAGCTCGTGCAGGACCGTGTTCGCCCGCTGCTCGTACTCGTAGTCGGTGACCTGCGAGCGGAACAGGTAGTGCTCTTCGGAGATGGTGACGCAGCCGAAGTTCTCCATCGCGCCGGCGTTGTACTCCGGTACGAACAGCTGGTCGTAGGTGGCCAGCGGGTACCGGATGCCGAACTGCTCGTGGTAGAAGTCGAAGCCCTGCTTGGTGATGGTGAAGACGTCGTCGGCGTCGAGGTGCTCGGCGAGGCTGGCCCGGCAGTACACGCCGAGGTCGATGCCGTCGTGCGAGTCGCGGACCTCGTGGTACGGGCCGGCGCACACCGCGGTGATGTAGGTGCTCATCGACGCGCCCTCGGCGAACGTGACGACCTTGTCGTGCCCACGGTCCTCGGTGGACTCCACCGACGAGTTCGAGACGACCACCCAGTGCCTCGGCACGGTCACCACGAAGGTGTGCCGGGCCTTCAGGTCGGGCTGGTCGAAGCAGGCGAACACGCGCTGCGCGTCGTTCGTCTCGAACTGGCTGTACAGGTACACCTCGCCGTCGACGGGGTCGACCGCGCGGTGCATGCCCTGCCCGGACGTCGAGTACGCGCACTCCGCGTCCACGACGAGAGTGTTCTGCGCGGCGAGGCCGGGGACCGGCAGGCCCTTCTCCGGGTCGTAGGCCGACAGGTCGAGGGCGGCACCGTTCAGGGTGGCGGACCTCAGCTCGGTCGCGGAGATCTCCACGAACGTCGCGGCCCCTGGTTCTGCGCAGGTGAAGTGGATCTCGCTGCGGGAGGTGAATGTCCGCTCGCCCGGTTTGCCGGACCCGTTCGTCAGATCGAGCGCGACGTGGTACGTCACCTCGGACAGCAGCCGAGACCGTTCGACGGCCTCGGTCCGTGCGAGGTTGTGAATGCCAGGCAAGGATCCTCCTCGATACCTGTACGCCTGAGGCTGTGGATGTCCTCGCGAGTGTTCCACGTGACAGCGGCGTTTGTGCAGTCACCTACCGGCCGGCGGTCAATTGCGGTAGCAATTGTTAGAGCATCATCGAATGATGAGACCGCGGGCCTACACCATGGGAACGCGGTCCGACGAAAGAGGACATTCGTGACGGACACCGAACGCACTCCTGTGAGCATGTGGTTCGACCCGGCCTGCCCGTGGGCGTGGCTCACCTCACGCTGGCTGTTGGAGGTCGAGCGGGTCCGGCCGGTCGACATCACCTTCCGGGTGATGAGCCTCGCCGTGCTCAACGAGGACAAGGACATCTCCGACGGCTACCGGTCGATGCTGTCCACCAGTTGGGGCGCCGTACGCACCTGCATCGCCGCGGAACAGAAGTACGGCACCGGCGTGCTGCGCGACCTGTACACGGCGCTGGGCACCAGGATCCACCTGCGGAAGGCGGAGAAGAACCGCGACCTGCTCGTCGCCGCGCTCACCGACGCCAAGCTGCCCACGGAACTCGCCGACGCCGGTGAGTCCGACTCGTTCGACGAGGTGCTGCGGGCCAGCCACCACGAGGGCATGGACCCGGTCGGGTACGAGGTGGGCACCCCGGTCGTCCACGTGCCCGACGCGGACGGCGAACTCATCGCGTTCTTCGGCCCGGTGGTCACGCCCACACCGAAGGGTGATGCGGCCGGGAAACTGTGGGACGGCGTGCTCGCCGTCGCCGGCACCGACGGCTTCTTCGAGCTGAAGCGGACCCGCACCCGCAGCCCCTCCTTCGACTGATCGGGCGGACCCGGCGAAACGCTGGCGGCGTTGTCGGGGCGCTTGCCTACCTACTTCGTAGGCGGCGCGCCCCTCCGCCTTGCCAGCCTTCCGCCGGGCCTCGCCCGATCCTGGGTCTTCGAGTAAGGACCTTGAACTGTGCAGTGACACGCCGATTGGTGTGGCGTGTTGCTGCACGGAACGGGGGACTGCCGGGCGGTGAGACGCGGGCGGTGGTCCATCGTGGGGCAGTGGGCCACGGGTCAGGCTCGTACGCTCACCAACCGCTGTCCTCTGCTTTCGGCACCCCGCATCGCGACCTCCAGCGTCTCGGCGAGGCGGACACCAGCGTGTCGAAGTTCGTCCGATGACGCGCCGGCATCGTTCAACACGACGCGAGCGCGTTCCAGCAGACAGCCGGAAAGTACGAGCTGGTCCGACTCCCAGGTGTTCGCGAGCCGGGACAGTGGGCCATGCGGGTCCGTGGTCAGCAGGAAGGCTGCGGTGTTCCGTTCAGCGGGCGACCCTGCGTGCATACGGTATGCGTCCATGTCGACGACGCTACGTAGTGTCGCGCGCCGCGAGCAATGGCACTTCGGGGCTGCCGGGTCAGGAAGTGCCACGCATCAGAGCGGGACGCCGATGGCGTCGGCCAGGGTACGCATCTCGGCGGTCAGGGTCCGCCGCCCGGTCAGGACCCGGGTGAGGATGTCCCGGGCGTAACGCTGGTGTGGCAACCATTGCGGGGCGTCGGACCGCAGGCCGGAGAGGATCTCGACCGCCTTCGCGTACTGTCTCACCCGCACGTGCGCGTCGGCGACGTCGAGAAGGTGACGGTTCCGATTGTTCGAGGTGGGCCTCAGCCTGCCGGGGCTGATGGCGGCGCTGAGCCTCAGCACCTCTCGCGGCCGGTCGGTGACCATGGCGTTCTCGGTCCGTTTGAGCGCCACCGTCACCGGTCCGAACCGTCGCAGGAAGTCGTCGCCCGGCGTGACCTCCCGGCCGAGCGCGACGGCCGCCGCCTGGGCAAGCCGGAGCGCGTCGTCGGCATCCTCGGAACGGTTGTCCCGGACCGCGCCGGCGGACAGCCGCAACAGCAGCCATCCCCAGGTACACAGCTCGGCCGGCGTCGCCCGGGACAGCCGCGGTTCCGTATCGTCGGCCCAGCGGGCAGCCAGTTCATCAGCGTCGGTCAGGCGCCCACGGCGGAGCAGTAACCAGCACAGCGTGTTCACCGTTGCGGCGGCCTGGAGCGGGCCGGTGGCGTTGTCGAGGGCGTCTCGCAGCGCGGACTCTGCGGTGTCGAACTGGCGTGTCTGGGTCAGCAGCCAGCCGGTGAGCTGAAGGACCCGTTCCCTGAGCGCCCGTCCCTCCGGCGCGTCGTGGGCGAGGGCGTCGACGTCACGCAACAGCGGCGGCAGAACAGTTCGCAGTTCGGCGAACCGGTCACCCGAGAACAGCGGCACGACGTGACCGACCGCGTGACGAACTCCGGCCACGGTCGGCGGCTCGTCCAGGTCCGTTGACTCGTCGGCCGTACCGAGCAGTGCCTGCCGTACCGGCTCCCACCGCCCGGCCGCCGCCGCGTCATCGTCGCCGTCCGGCGGCGGGCCCGCCATCAGCTGCGTGGTCGGTACTCCGAGAGTGACCGCGAAGCGCCGCACGGTCTCCAGCCTGGTGTCGGCGCGTTCGCCCTGTTCCAGCTTGCGGACGAGGGACAGCGACACCCCGGACCGGCGGGCCAGTTCGCGTTGTGTGAGCCCGCGGCGTTTCCGTACCTGCCGCAGCCGATCGCCCACATTCGCCGACATCCTGCAAGCCTACGACTCAATGCGAGCGATGTCCGTGACCGGCGGCGCGCCGACCTGCATTCCCCCTCGTGCTCCGTGACTTGCCACCGTGCGCGCAAGAGGCTGTTACGGGCGGCCGGGGATCGCGGATTCGCTTGTGCACGACACCGCCGGCCGAGTCGATCTTCGACGGTTGACATGGGCTTCGCTGTCGCGCATGCACGGTGAATTCCCTTTTCGACATTGATCCGGCATGTCGTGTCTGCCTGGGTCGCCCCGTTGACGGCGGATATCCGCACGTTCCGACGGGGAACTTTCGGAAACCCGTCAAAACTTCATCGTCATGAAGGAAATGAGAGGGAATGCGGTGCGTACCGGTCGGGTTGATGGTCGACCCGGCTTTCATTTCTCTGTCATGCCGTGTTGTCCGCCGATTCTGGCGAAGATCGTCGTTGACGTTTTCTTTTTATTCGGCCTAGATTTCCGTCATCCATTGTCAAGTCCTCATGAATGGAGCAGGACATGATTCGTCTTTCCCGGATGGCGGCCCTGGCGCTTGCGGCCGGTACGGCGGGACTCGCCCTCGGCGCCCCCGCGCACGCCGCGCCGTCGGGGCACGCGACCGCGGCCCACCACGCCACCCATGCCCTGACCGCCTCGTACGGGGTGGCGGCAAGTTCGGACGCCGGCACCCGGTTACGGGACGACCCGCCGATCTACGAGTGTTCCGTCGAGGGCAGCTGGTCGTGGCCGGCCGGAAACCCCGTGCCGGTCACGTACACGTCGGGCTGGACCTGCGCGGATCCGCTGACCATCGGCCAGGGACTCGTGACGACCAGCCTGCGTTCGGCGGCGGACAACAGCACGGTGAGTACCGCCCCCACGGCCAGCGAGGTCCTGGTCACCGAGATCAACAGTGGTACGGACTCGGGGCCGATCAACCGGCCGACCTCCCTGTACCTCCACCAGGAGGCGACGATCCAGCTCGCGCCGGAAAGCGATGGCACCCCGGACATCTGGTACACGCTGCCGGACGAGTGCACCGGGGTCGGTACGCCCACCGCCTTCTGCTCGTTCGACTGGACGCCGTTCACCATGTGAACGGATCGCGTTGAGTAGCGGAACGGTGCCCGGCGTTTCGGGGCACCGTTCCCCTGACGAAAGCCCCCGCAGGAAATCCACCACGATTCGCGTACGGCGGTCGGGCGGGTTTCTGCGGGCGCGTTACCCGGACATCAGCGGGTCCACGGTTCGATACCGGTACCACGGCCGGGCGGAAGTTCGTCCACATCTTCGGCCGGTGCGCCGGCTGGTGTGGCTCACGGTGGGGCCGACGATGGTGGGACGCGGGCGGCGGCCCACCCAGGATCGGGTGGACCGCCGCGCGGTGGTGCGATGGGTCAGGGCAGGTAGTACATCGGGTTCGGCATCTTGAAGGTGCGGCCGGAGTGCCCGCCCTTCAGGTCCGACTCCTGATCGCCGACCGTGGCCACGATCTGGTACCCCATCGACTCCACGTGCGCCCGGGTGAGCGACTTGTACTCGATGGTGGAGCAGTTCGGCGAGCACGGCAGGTACGGCGGGTACGGCGCGACCTTGTCCTTGGTGAACAGGCCGTCCGGGGTCGGGAAGCCCTGCTCGGCCAGGTTCGCCGCGGTGTCGTCCTGCTGGGTGTCCGGCCGTCCGGTGACGTAGAAGACGGCCAGGTTGTGCTCGTGCGCCCAGGACACCAGGTCGGTCATGCCGAAGATGGCGGGGAAGCAGTGCGCCGCAACGCACTCACCGTTGGTGACCGGGTCGTAGCCGAAGTCGTGCGTTGCCTCGTAGTTGTAGTTCGACAGCACGGTGTCGTCGATGTCGAAGACGACGGCCGGCTTGTCGGCGTGCCGGCTGGAGACCCGCAGCCATGCGCTGAGGCTCCGCTCGACGCGCTTGACGTCGCGCGCGTAGTGGGAGTCCGCAGCCGGCTTTCCGTCGCCGGCGTCTCCGTAGTACGCCTTGATCTCGTTCTTGACCAGGCCGAGGTTCTCGATCTGATTGTCGTGGCGCGGCGTGCTGGTGCCGGCACCGTGCTCGTCGGCGCTACCGGCAGCAGCGCCGCCGACACCGACGAGCAGGGCGGCGCCCAGCGCGACCGCCGCGGTCAGCAGCCGGGGCCTGGTGACCTTCCGCATCCGTTGTCCCTTCCGGCCGGATCCCGGCCATCTACTGCACGGAGTGTGCGCTGAGAGGTTGTCCCCCGGGCGGGTCGACTGTCAACAAGTCACACCAAGTGTTTGCCGTAACGGAACCGTGCGGCGGGTCGCTGGGCGGGAACCGTGCGTTGGGCCGCTGGGCGGGAACCGGTCGGGTCGGCCCGTCGCCGCCCTCGCTGCCGGGTAGCGTCAGTTCGCGTACCCACCGTCGTGAGGCAAGGAGAGCTGCATGGGGCGGAGTGGACTGCCGGTGCATCCGATCGGCCGGGCCTGGATCTCCACCGGCGGCACCGGCGCGCAGAACTACGACGAGTTCGCCGACGACGCGGAGATCACCGCGATCGTGGCGGACAACCCGTCCAGCGCGCTCGCGATCGAGATGCCGCACCGGACCCCCGAGGCGGTCGCGGCGGGCCTGTCGTTCACCGACGCCCTGCCGCCCGCGGTCCGGCGGTTCGCCGAGAGCCGCGCGTCCGGCCGGTACCGGCCGGACGAGAACGTGGTGGCGCTGTACCGCATCGGCGAGGGCGACGCGGCCGCGTACGGGGTCTTCTGCATGGTGGACACCGACCAGATCTCGACCACGGTCGACGAGCCGGGCCTGGTGATCCGCAACGAGGACGTGTTCGTCTCGAAGATCCGCGAGCGCGTCGCGCTGACCGGGTCGGTCGGCCACCTGCTCAGCCCGATCCTGCTGATGCAGACCGGGCGGGGTGCACAGCTGCAGGAGCTGCTCGTCGAGGTGGCCGGCCGGTCCGGCGCGCCCACGGTGTCCGACACCGACCCGCAGGGCCGCCGGCACGACGTCTGGGTCGTACCGGCCGGCCCGGACCAGGACCGGATACTGGCCGAGGCGGGCGGCGGCGAACTCATCGTGGCCGACGGCAACCACCGCAGCCTGGCCGCACAGGTCGGTGAGCTGCCGCGGTTCCTGGCCGTGGTGACCACCCCCGGGTCGGTACGCATCCAGCCGTACCACCGGCTGGTCACCGAGGTCCCCGCGCCTGAGGGCCTCGTCGACCGGCTGCGTGCCGCCGGCGCGGAGGTCACCGCGCTGGCCGAGCCGCCCGAGGTGCCCGCCGGCAGCGGCACGGTGCATCTGTACACGACCGGCGGCGGGTACGCGGTCCGGCTGCCGGTGCCCGACTCGTCGCGGGGCGTCGACCGGCTCGACTACAGCGTCGTGGAGGCGGTCCTGTTCGGTACGGCCCTGGAGATGGAGCCGGACGACAAGCGGATCGCCTACGTCGGCGGCGACTACCCGGCGTCCTGGCTGCGCGGCGAGGTCGACGCCGGCCGTGCCGACCTGGCCGTACTGATCGCGCCGGTCACCGTGGACGACTTCGTCGCGGTCAACCTGGCCCGCGAGAAGCTGCCGCGCAAGAGCACCTGGTTCACTCCGAAGGCGCGCGCCGGCCTGGTCTGCGTCGAACTGGCCGCCGAACCGGCCGGCTGACCCACTGTGAACCGGTCGCGCTGAACCGGTCCGCCGACCCGATCGCGAACCAGCCGCGCTGAACCGGCCGGCTGAGGGTACGGGCGGGGCCGTCGCATGCCGCGTCGGCCCCGCCCGTACCTCCCGCGTGGGGCCGACCCCCCGAGTGCCCGCCGGCCCCGCCGCCGTCACTCGGTCCGCATGCCCTCGGGCCGCATCAGCCGCCACAGCGCCGGCATGCTCAGCAGGGTCACGAGCATGACCACTCCGGCGCCGATGCCGACGATGCCGGCGGTGCTCACCCAGTCGAACCACAGCGGCTCGCCGGAGATGCGCAGCAGCACGCCGCCGAGGACGGTACCGGCGATCACGGCCAGCCCGAGGCCGAAGACGACCGGGATCGCCGTCTGCCAGAGCACGGAGAGGCTCAGCGTGCGCCGCCGACCGCCGAACGCGGCCAGTACGGCCAGGGGTCGCTGCCGTTCCCGGAGCTGCTCCAGGGTGGTGACCAGCAGACTCGCCCCGATCAGCAGCAGTACGGCGGTGGCGCCGATGAACAGTCCACGATGGATCGACCCGAACGTCTCGTCGGTGGTCCGGCGCTCCAGCATCAGGATGTACATCAACGGGTCCACTTCGGCCGCCGTGGTCCGGACCTGATCGGCCGCGTCCGTCCGGCCGAGGTCGGTCCGCAGGTAGAACGTCGCCTGGAACGAGGGCTGCAGTCCGCTGGCCCGGAGCGCCGCGGGGGTGAGCAGCACACCGGAGTGCATCGACCCCCCGGGGTCGTAGCGTGGCCCGACGGCCGTGACCGCGGCCGGGACCCGCCACTTCACCGACGTGTCCCTCTTCGGTCCGAGGCCGTCGACCGACACGGACTCGCCCGGCCGGACCTTCGTGCCCTCGTCCGTTGCCGCGGTGAAGGCGTCGCCGTCCGTGCAGTGATCGATGCGGGCCAGTTCGCGCAGCGTGCCGCAGTCGCCGACGATCAGGTTCATCGTCGTCATCGCGTCGTCGCTCGCCTGGCTGCTCAACACTCCCTCGTAGAAGGAGATGACCGACCGCGTGCCCGGCGTGGATCGGAGACGGTCCTGTATCCGGGCCCGCTCGGTTCCGTCGACGTTGCCCGCGGTCTGGATCTCGAACTGGGCCCGATGCGGATCCTCGTGGGTGGAGTTCACGTATTGGTGCTGAACGCCGGCGAAGAGCGTCTGCAGCGCGATCGCGCCCGCGACCGCGACGGTGATCGCGCCGACCACCCGTGCCGCGGACCCGCTCTCCAGCTGGAGTCGCCGGATCGCCAGCTGCCAGGGCACGCCGCCGCCGCCCAGGCGCCGCACCGTCGCTTCCACCACCCAGGGCAGCAGCATCGTCATCCCGACCAGTAGCAGCGTGATCCCGGCGGCGATCTGGACCTCGGTGACCATCCCGATCTCGGACGGCATGCCGCCGGTCAGCGGCAGCAGCAGGGCGACGCCGACCGCCGGTGGCACCAGTCGCCACCACAGCCGCCGCTTCCGTCCGGTGGCCCGACGTACGACGCCCAGCGGCTCCGCCACGACGCGGCGCAGCGCCACCATGCTCACCACGACCGCCGAGGCGGGCAGGCCGAGCACGATGAGCAGGGCCAGTACGAGGTTGGGTCGCACGTCGCCGGCGAACACGCTGACCCGCATCAGGGTCACGTGCTCGACGAGCTGCCGTCCGACCAGGAAGATCACCACGCCGACCAGCAGGCCGAGAGCCGATCCGACCAGGGCCTCCCCGGCGGCGATGCGTCGGGTCATCCGGCGGTCCGCGCCGACCAGCCGCAGCGCGGCCTGCTGACGGTCGCGTGACTCGGCGCCGAACCGCACCGCGGCGCCGATGAACACCGCCACCGGCAGCAGCAGCACGGTCACCCCGACCACCGTGATGAGCAGCAGGACCGGATCCGTCGAATGCGGCGGGCTGCTGGCGCCGAAGCCGCGTACGCGGAACCCCCGGAAGTCACCGTTGAGCGTGTCGGTGCCGGCGTAGTAGTAGTACTCGTTGGCGCCGCTCAGCCCGGAGTCGGCGATGGTGCCGGTGATGTGCCGGTACGGGATCCGGTCGCGCAGCAGCGCGCTGCCCGGCGACGCCAGCAGGTCACGCAGCGCCGGCGAGACCACCAGCTCGCCCGGTGCCGGGACTTTCGTCAGACCGGGCGGCACCACGGGATCCGGGCTCTCGGCCTGGATCAGGAACCCGCTGATCGACTTGTCCTGGAAGTCGGTTGCCATGTCCGCCATCAGCACCGAGTGCGCGGTCCGGTGCATGCTGGGGAGGTAGACACGCGAGTCGTTGCGGGCGCTGCGCGACGCCAGGATGCTCGGTACCGAGCTGGCGAGCAGCAGCAGGCCCACGCCGAGCCCGACACCGACGGCGGTCATCACCATCCGGGTCCAGGTGGACCGGCCACCGCCGGCCACCAGCCGTACGCCGAGGCCGAGGTCACGCCGCCACCGGGCCACCAGCCCGGGCCGCCGGTGTCCGGTCGACGGCGCGTCGGGCCCGGAGATCGCGGCGGGTGTGCCGCTGTGCTGTTGCACGGTCATGACACCAGCTCCGGGTCGCGGGACTTGCCGTCGCGGACGACGATCTCGCGGTCGGAGTACGCGGCGACCCGCGGCTCGTGGGTGACCAGCAGGACCGCGGCGCCGCTCTGCCGGGCCGCCTCGGTGAGCAGTCGCATGACGCGTTCGCCGTTCAGCGAGTCGAGTGCGCCGGTCGGTTCGTCGGCGAACACCACCCGTGGTGTGGTCACCAGCGCGCGGGCCACCGCGACCCGCTGTCCCTGCCCGCCGGACACCTCGCCGGGCCGCTTGCCGGCCACGTCGGTGACCTCCAGGCGTTCCAGCCACTCGGTGGCGCGGCGTTCGGCCTCGCGGCGCTTCACGCCGTCCAGCCGCAGCGGCAGCGCCACGTTCTCCAGGCAGGTCAGTTCGGGTACCAGCTGCCCGAACTGGAAGACGAAGCCGAAGTCGCTGCGCCGCAGTGCGCTGCGGTCCCGGTCGGACATGCTGGACAGCTCGGTGTCGCGGTAGAGGACCCGGCCGGAGTCGGGGCGCAGAATCCCGGCGAGGCAGTGCAGCAGGGTCGACTTGCCCGAGCCGGACGAGCCCATGACCGCCACCACCTCGCCGGCCCGCACGTGCATGCTCGCGCCGGTCAGCGCCGGGGTGGCGCCGAAGGCGTGGTGCAGGTCGACGCCGGCGAGCAGCGGTGTCGACGAGGCGTCGAAGGCGCTCACGGTCGGACCTCCTTGGCGAGTTCGTCGAGGCGCGCGGTGGTCAGTTCCAGCCAGCGCAGGTCGGCTTCGAGATGGAACAGCGCGTGGTCGCAGATGAGCTGATCGGCGAGGTCGCCGTCGGTCTTGCGGCGGGTCAGGGTGCGCATCAGCCGCAGGTGCTCGGACCGTTGGGTGTCGAGGATGTCGGCGGCGGAGCGGCCGGTCAGCAGGGCCAGCACGACCTTGGTGTACAGCGTGTTCTGCAGGTAGGGCTCGGGTGCCTCGGGCTGCGCCAGCCATCGGTCCACGTCGGTGACGCCGGCGTCGGTGATCGCGTACCGCTTGCGTTCGGGGCCGCTGCCGGGTTCGACGCCCTCGAACTCGACCAGGTCGTTCTTCAGCAGTCGGGACAGCGTCGAGTAGACCTGCCCGTAGTGCAGCGGGTGGTCCTGGCCGAAGCGCTCGTCGTACGCGCGCTTCAGGTCGTAACCGTGCCGTGGGCCGGCTTCGAGCAGCCCCAGCAGGGTGAGTCCGATTGACATGCCGATGACTATACACATGGTTTATACACGCCGTGTCTACTGCCTTTGTATAGTCGCCGGCCGACCGCCAGGAGAGCCTTCGGACGGCCGCGCACGGCCGCCTGACAGACTGGCCGCATGCGCGTCTATCTCGGTTCGGACCACGCCGGCTTCGAGCTCAAGGCCCACCTGGCCGACGTACTGACGAAGTCCGGACACCAGGTCGTCGACGTCGGAGCCCCGCAGTACGACAGTGCCGACGACTACCCGGCCTACTGCCTGGCCACCGGGGCCCGGGTGGTCGGCGACCCGGGGAGCCTGGGCGTGGTGATCGGCGGCTCCGGCAACGGCGAGCAGATCGCCGCCAACAAGGTGCCCGGCGTCCGCGCCGCCCTCGCCTGGAACACGGAGACCGCGCGGCTGGCCCGCGAACACAACGACGCCAACGTGGTCGGCATCGGCGCCCGGATGCACAGCACCGACGAGGCGACCGGGATCGTCGAGACGTTCCTGGGCACCGAGTTCTCCCGCGGCGCGCGGCACCAGCGCCGCATCGACCAGATCGCCGAGTACGTCCGCACCGGCGAGCTGCCCGCCCTGGTCACCGAGTAGGCGGCGCCGGGCGGGTCGGGTCGGTCAGCCCTGCGGCGGGTCCCGCGGCACCCAGTGCCGCCGGATGATCGTCAGCTCCCGTTCGGCGGTGCGCAGGTCCTCGTCGGTCGGCCGGGCCGCGTCCCGGGCCCGCATCGCCGCGGTCACCGTGACCTGGGTCGACCCCGAACCGACCAGGCCGCGCAGTCCGCGCTCCCCGTCGCCGAGATGATCGTTCTCGCGTCGCTGCCGGAACCGGGGTGCGGCCCATTCCGTCGCCGGCCGGTCCCGGGTCGGCGCGCCCGACTCGGCACCCGGCGGCGGTGCCGGCACCGGCC
>JBAUUM010000467.1:0-5370 GCA_049582705.1 Actinocatenispora sp. | reverse complement strand
GAGCCGGAGCCGGCGGTGTCCTGACCCGGTCGCCGCCCGGGCGGGCGGCTCGGCGCGTCGTATGTGCCCCGCCGCATCGTGCCGGTGCGGGCGGGCCGACGGACCGCGGTGGTGCTTCGGGAACCCGGCGCTGTGTGAGGGGGACCGCCTTGTGGGCGGGGCCGTCTCGTCGGCGGGGCCGTCCTCGGCCGGACCGCGTCGTGTGCGGCCGGTCCGCCGGCGCCGGGATCACCCGTCGTCCCGTGGCCCCCGGGGTGACCGGGGACCACGGGACGTACGTCCTGTGCCGAGCGTCAGCAGAACCAGCCGTTCTGCACCCAGCCGTCCTTGTGCACGTTGCCGTACGCGTGGCCGTGCACCCACTCCCGGCTCGGCGAGTAGCGCTCGACGTCGAAGTGGTCACCCTTGTAGAGGGTGCCGATCACCACTCCGGCAGCGGTCTGGCGCACGTACAGGTCGACGGCGCAGACCGTCTCGGTCTGGGCGGACGCGGGGGCGGAGACCGCGAAGACGCCGACCGTCGCGACTGCGGCGACGACGGTGGTGGAGGCGAGCAGCTTTGCCATTCTCTTGACCATCTGGGACTCCTCGGGGCGCGAGTTGGAGAACGGCGGCGATCAGTCGAAGGCGAAGCAGCTGCGCAGCATGAAGCCCCACTGGCCGTGGTTGTGCCAGAGGACGTCTGCGGAGTAGTTGTTGGACGTGACGTACCGGACGCCGATCCAGGTGCCCGCCGGGAGCGAGGCGATCGGGTTGGAGTGACCGGCGCTGCCCGAGTAGTTGCCGAACAGCGTCGCCGACTGACAGGTGGTGTGCGCTTCCCGCATCGGCACCCAGGGATCGTTCACGGTGCCGCTGCCGCTGCGCTGCGGGCCTTCGACGCTCTGCGCGGTGGTGGTACGCGAGGGAGCGGTGTGCGCCTGGACCGGCGCTGCCGTGCCGACCACGGCGGCCGCGGCCAGTACGGCGAGGACCGGCGCACCGATCCTGCGGGTGAGTCCACTGTTCCGGAGGGGCATTGGGGACCTCCTTGCACAGACGGTTCTGATGGCGGGCGGTGCCGGTTCGCCGGCCACGCCCGATGACTTCCCCGTTCGTTGAGAGGAGCCGCATTCCCCGGACCCGGGAAGTCCTGAAATGGGCAGGATTCACCCCCGCAGGAATTGTCCGGAGTTTGTAGCAACCGCTCAAATAATGCTTTTGTACTTAAGCATGCAGTAACAGTACTGTCAAGCATTCACAGTGCCTATCGGACATTCTTAAGTACAGAACGGTCTAATAACCGTAAAGCACCCGAGCGAATTCACGCATGGCCGCCGGTACGGGCGGGTAGGGTTTCGGCCCGAGGCCTGCCTCGAAGCCCCGCCGCCGTCGGCACCGGGACTGGGACAGACTTGGACGCGGACGAGCGAGATGTGGAGGACCCGATGACCGACCGACCCCGGGCGCCGGAGCCGTACCAGTTTCTGCCGCCCGTGCCATCGTTGACCGTGACCAGCACGGACATCACCGACGGCGCGGTACTCCCGGACGATCACGTGCTGGCGAAGGGCAACGTGTCGCCGCAGCTGTCCTGGTCGGGAGCGCCCTCCGGCACCCGCGGCTACGCGGTGACGTGCTTCGACCCGGACGCCCCGACCGGCAGCGGCTTCTGGCACTGGTCCGCGTTCGACATCCCCGCCGACGTGACCGAACTGGCGCGGGCCGCCGGCTCGGACGACTTCGCCGGGCTGCCCGCCGGCGCGAAGCAGGGCCGCAACGACTTCGACGAGCAGGGCTTCGGCGGCGCCGCACCGCCCGCCGGCCACGGCCCGCACCGGTACATCTTCGCGGTCCACGCCCTGGACGTGCCGACGCTCGGCCCGGACCCGGGCGACCCGCCGGCGTACATCGGCTTCAACCTGTACGCGCACGTCCTCGCCCGCGGCACCATCACCGCCACGTACGAGGTCGCGGGCTAGCCCATCGACTCTGCGTCACACGGAACGAAGGACGCACCTGGAGAACCTTCTCCAGGTGCGTCGTTCCATTCAGCCACCGGCCGACCGAGACGTGTGCCGGCCGAACCCGGGCCGGCCGGACACGGAGACCGGCCGGCGCGGTGCCCGGGGCGGAGGTCCGCTCAGAGCCCCAGGTCGCGGGCGATGAGGATGCGCTGGACCTCGCTGGTGCCCTCGCCGATCTCCAGGATCTTCGAGTCACGCCAGAAGCGGGCGACGGGGAACTCGTTCATGAAGCCGTAGCCGCCGTGGATCTGGGTGGCCTCGCGGGCGTTGGTCACGGCCGACTCGGACGCGAACAGCTTGGCGATCGAGGCCTCCCGCTTGAACGGTTCGCCCGCGAGCATCCGGGACGCCGCGTCGTAGTACGCCAGCCGCGACGTGTACGTGCGCGTCTCCATGTCGGCGATCTTGAACTTGATCGCCTGGAAGTCACCGATCGGATGCCCGAACGCGTGCCGCTCGTGCGCGTACTTGATCGACTCGTCGATGCAGCCCTGGGACAGGCCCACCGACAGTGCCGCGATGGCGATCCGGCCCTCGTCCAGCGTGCGGAGGAACTGTGCGTAGCCGCGGCCACGCTCGCCGACCAGGTTGCCCACCGGAACCCGACAGTCCGAAAAGGACAGTTCGCGGGTGTCCGAGGCGCACCAGCCGACCTTCGAGTACTCCCGGCCGACCGTGAAGCCCGGCGTGCCGCGCGGCACCAGGATCGCCGAGACCTCCGGCTTGCCGTCCTTCGTGCCCGTCACCGCGGTCACCGTGACGAAGTCGGTGATGTCGGTGCCGCCGTTGGTGATGAAGCACTTGGCGCCGTTGATGACCCACTCGTCGCCGTCCAGTACCGCGCGGGTCTGGGTGCTGCCCGCGTCGGATCCGCCGCCGGGCTCGGTCAGCCCGAAGCCGGCCAGCGCCTCACCCCGACACAGCCTGGGCAGGTACTGCTTCTTCTGCTCCTCGGTGCCGAACCGGAAGATCGGCATCGCGCCGAGCCCGACGCCGGCCTCCAGGGTGATCGCCATCGACGAGTCGACCCTCGCCAGTTCCTCCAGGGCCAGGCAGAGGGCGAAGTAGTCGCCGCCCATGCCGCCGTACTCCTCCGGGAACGGCAGGCCGAACAGCCCCATCTCGCCCATCTTCTTGACGAGCGGGTACGGGAACTCGCCGCGCTCGTAGTAGTCACCGATGACCGGTGCGACCACCTCGGTGGCGAACTCCCGCACCGACTGCCGGAGCGCCTCGTGCTCCTCGGAAAGCCGATGATCCATTGTGGACGCTCCTTGTCAGACTGGGGTGACGCCGTGCCGACGGTCGGAGAACCGTCGGTCCTTGCCGGCCGCGGCGGCGTACCGGTGGATGAGCTCGTCACGCAGCTCGGTCGGCTCGACGATGGCGTCCACGACCAGCTCGCTGGCCAGCCGGACGATGTCGATGTCGGCCTCGTACTCGGCGCGCTTCGCGGCGACGAACGCCGCGCGCTCGGACTCGTCCAGCGCCGCGATCTTCCGCGCGTACACGGCGTTGACGGCGGCCTCCGCGCCCATCACCGCGATCTTCGCGGTGGGCAGGGCGATGGTGGCCTCCGGGTCGAAGCCGGGGCCGGCCATCGCGTAGAGCCCGGCGCCGTATGCCTTGCGCACCACGACACAGACCTTCGGCACGGTGGCCTCGGACACCGCGGTGATCATCTTGGCGCCGTGCCGGATGATGCCGGCCCGCTCCACGGCGGAGCCCACCATGAAGCCGGGGACGTCGGACAGGAACAGCAGCGGCACGTTGAACGCGTCGCACAGCTGGATGAAGCGGGTGGCCTTGTCGGCGGAGTCGATGAACAGCACCCCGCCCTTGAACATCGAGTTGTTGGCGACGACCCCGACGACCTTGCCGTCCAGCCGGCCGAAGCCGACCACCAGCTCACGCGCCCACAGCGCGTGGATCTCCAGGAACGAGCCGGCGTCCAGCAGGCCCTTCACGTACCGGCGCATGTCGAACGCCTGGCGCTCCGACTCGGGCACCAGCTTGGCCAGGTCGGTGCCCGGCGCCTCGACCGCCTCGGCGACCGGCGGCTGCTGCGTCCAGTGCGACGGCAGGTAGCTGAGGTAGCGCCGGACCACGTCCAGCGCGGCGTTCTCGTCGGGGACGAGGAAGTGCCCGCAACCGGACTCCTTGCAGTGCACCGCCGCGCCACCCATCGCCTCCAGGGTGGTCTTCTCGCCGGTGACCATCTCGACCATCCGGTCCGAGCCCAGGTACATTGAGGCGTTGCCGTCGACCATCACGACCACGTCGCAGAACGCCGGGATGTACGCCCCGCCGGCCGCGCTCGGCCCGAACAGCGCGCAGACCTGCGGGATGCTGCCGGACGCCCGGACCTGCTGGTGGAAGATCTTGCCCGCGCCGCGTCGGCCGGGGAACAGCTCGACCTGGTCGGTGATCCGGGCACCGGCCGAGTCGACCAGGTAGACCATCGGCACCTTGTCGGTGTACGCGCGCTCGATGATGCGGATGATCTTCTCGACGGTCCGCGCGCCCCACGACCCGGCCTTGACGGTCGAGTCGTTGGCCATCAGGCAGACCGGCCGGCCGTCGATGGTGGCCCGGCCGGTGATCACCCCGTCGGCGGGCAGCCCGTCGGCGAGGGCGTTGGCGTACCGGCCGTCCTCGGTGAAGCTGCCCTTGTCGACCAGCTCGGCGATCCGGTCCCGGGCGAAGAGCTTGCCCCGGCCGCGGTTGGCCTCGTGGTACTTCTCGGCGCCGCCGGCCTGGATCCGCTTGCTGAGCCGCTCCAGCTCCTCGGCGTGATCCGGCACGGCACTGCCCGTCTGGGCGGCGATGCCCGACGTGGCGGCACCGCCCGAATCGATGTCGGAGCCCGACTGGGCTGCGGACTGCTCGGGTGTGGCCACCGTTCCTCCCGACCTGCGATGGCACCTACGATCGCGTAGCTGAACGATCGTTAGGGTAGCGCAGATCGGACGGTCGCCACCATCCCCGTACCAGGGTGATCACCCGCACGCCGCGTCCGGCGTGACCACCGTCACCGACGCCGGTGGCGGTACCGGCCGGGACCGCGTCCAGCCGGGACCGCCACCGTGCGTCGAGCTACGGCCGGCGAGCTATGGGCGGCACGGAACGTTGACCAGTACCAGCGGCAGGCCGAGCGGGATCGCGCAGGACGTCGCGGGCGTCGGATGCGGTCCCGGCGACGAACCGGACCCCGGGGACGGACCGTGCCGCGGCCCCGGCGTGGCCCCCTGGTGCGGCACCGACGCCGGCACCTGGGCCCCCGGCCGGGTACGCGCGGGTGGCCCGAGGGCCGGATGGCCCCCCGCCACAGGCGGGACGGCCGACGAGGCGGCGCCCGTGCGAG
>JBAUUM010000466.1:0-6774 GCA_049582705.1 Actinocatenispora sp. | reverse complement strand
CGGTCACCGGGCGACCGGAGCAACCGGCCGGCGGCCGTCCCGTGACGCACCCCTCGACAGGCCCGGCGGGACGAAGTGGTACAGCTCACCTGGCTACGATGGGCCGCGTACGGACAGGTCACCACGCACGAGGGGTCTTTCACGTTGAGCGTCGCACTCGTCACCGGCTCGGGTGGCCTGATCGGATCCGAGGCAGTCCGGCACTTCGCGAGGCTCGGCCTCACCGTCGTGGGCATCGACAACGACATGCGTGGCTACTTCTTCGGCAAGGACGGCTCGACCGCCTGGAACGTGCAGCAGCTGCGCACCGAACTGGGCGACAAGTACGAGCACCACGACATCGACATCCGGGACCGGGACGCGCTGTCGGCCCTGTTCCAGCGGTACGCCAAGGACATCGCGGTGGTCATCCACACCGCGGCGCAGCCCAGCCACGACTGGGCGGCCAAGGAGCCGTTCACCGACTTCGACGTCAATGCGGTCGGCACGATCAACCTGCTGGAGTTCACCCGCCTGCACGCGATCGACGCGCCGTTCATCTTCACCTCGACCAACAAGGTGTACGGGGACACGCCCAACCGGCTGCCCCTGGTCGAGCAGGAGACCCGGTACGAGCTGGACCCGGCGCACACGTACACCGACGGCATCCGCGAGGACATGTCGATCGACTCGACGATGCACTCCGTCTTCGGTGCCTCCAAGGTCGCCGCCGACGTGATGGTCCAGGAGTACGGGCGCTACTTCGACATGAAGACCGCCGTGTTCCGGGGCGGCACGCTGACCGGCCCGGCGCACTCCGCCGCCGAACTGCACGGCTACCTCGGCTACCTGATGCGCTGCAACATGGAGGGGCGCACCTACAACATCTTCGGCTACAAGGGGAAGATGGTCCGCGACGCGATCCACAGCAACGACGTGGTCAGCGCGTTCGAGGCGTTCTTCCGCAAGCCGCGGGTCGCGGAGATCTACAACATCGGCGGCGGCCGGCACTCCAACGCCTCCCACCTCGAGGCGTTCGCGATCGCCGAGAAGATCTCCGGCATCCCGATGAAGACCACCTACGTGGACCAGGCCCGGATGGGCGACCACCAGTGGTGGATCGGCTCCAACGCGCGCTTCGCCGAGCACTACCCCGAGTGGAAGCTCACCTACGACGTGCCGGCGATCCTCCAGGAGATGCACGACGCGAACGTCGACCGCTGGAAGCCGGCCGGCTGACCATGATCGACCAGGGCAAGCGCAACGTACTCGGCGTCTACGTCGACGCGGTCGACTACGCGGCCGCCACCGACCGGGTGGTGACCGCCGCCCGCGAGCAGCAGCCGCTCGCGCTCACCGCGCTCGCCGTACACGGCGTGATGACCGGGGTCGCCGACCGGGAGCACGAGGCCCGGCTCAACTCGTTCGAGCTGGTCACGCCGGACGGGCAACCGGTGCGCTGGGCACTGAACCTGCTGCACCACTCGCGGCTGCCGGACCGCACGTACGGCCCGACGCTGACCCTCAAGGTGGTCGAGCGGATGGCCGAGGTGGGCCTGCCGATCTACCTGTACGGCAGCACCCAGCCGGTGCTGGACAAGCTCACCGCCGCCCTGGTCGGGCAGTTCCCGGGGCTGAAGATCGCCGGCGCCGAGCCGTCCAAGTTCCGGTCGGTGCAGCCCGGCGAGCCGGCGGAGATCGCCGACCGCATCAAGGCGTCCGGTGCCCGGCTGGTACTGGTCGGGCTGGGCTGCCCGCGCCAGGAGATCTTCGTGCACGCGATGCGGCCGCTGCTGCCGATGCCGCTGATGGCGGTCGGCGCCGCGTTCGACTACCACGCCGGTGACCTGCGCAAGCCTCCGGCGTGGATGCAGCGGCGCGGGCTGGAGTGGCTGTGGCGGCTCGGCCTGGAGCCGAAGCGGCTGTGGCGCCGCTACCTGATCCTGAACCCGGCGTACCTGGCGCGGCTGACCGCGCAGGCCACCCGGCTGTGGCGGGCCCGCCCGGCGGAGCCGACGACCACGCCGGCCGACACGTTCGCGGTCTGACCGGACCGTCCCGGCCCCCGTCGTCCCGTCCGCGGCGCTCGTGTCCGTCCGCGGCACCCGTCGTTCCGTCCGCGGCCCCGCGTACCGTTCCGCGCGCCTGTCCGAGCTGGTCCACGGTGCGCTGCCGCCGCGTGGTCGGCCTGACCGCTCCCTTCGTCACGTCCGGCCACGCACCTCCGTTCTTCCCACGACGCGGCATGCGGCCCGGCACCCGGTTGCCTGCCCGAAGGTCGGCCCGCGCCCCGGTAAACCTCCGTGGCGCGGCCGGTGTCGGTACCGGGTGAGGCATCGGGAGGTTCCGTGAATGACCGAGGTGCGGATTTCGACGAGTTCGTACGCAGCCGCTCGGCGGCGCTGCTGCGTTCCGCGTATCTGCTGACAACCGACCGCCACGCGGCCGAGGACCTGCTCCAGGAGGTGCTGGAGCGGATGTACGTCAGGTGGCGGCGGATCAGGGGCGCGCCCGAGGCGTATGCCCGGCGGACCCTGACCAACCAGGCCATCAACCGCTGGCGGCGGCGGTCCCGCCGGGTACAGGAGGCGCCGCTGCACGACAGATCCGACGTGGCTGGTCGGGACGACCCGGCCGAGACGGTGGCGGCCCGCCGCACGGTACTGGGCGCGTTACGGGAACTGCCGCCGCGGCAGCGGGCCGCGGTGGTGCTGCGGTACCTGGACGACCTGTCCGAGGCGGACACGGCACGGGCGATGGGGTGCTCGGTCGGCGCGGTGAAGAGTCACACGTCGCGCGGCCTGACCCACCTGCGCACCGTGCTGCCCGACGCCTCCTTCCACTCGATCGACACGGAAGAGAGGAGCCACCAGTGAACATCGAGGATCTGCGTACCAGCCTGCACGAGACCGCGGCGGACATCGTCCCGCCGGCCGATGTGGTGAGCCGGGCCCGGAGCGGTGGTCGTCGCCGCCTGTACCGCCGGCGCGGGGCGATCGTCGGCGGCGTCGCGGCGGTCGTGGCGCTCGCCGTCGGCGGCGTTCTCACCGTGCAGCACCCGACCACACCCGGACCGGCGGCGTCGACGCCCACCACCGTGGGGGACATGCTCGGCCGCCCGGCCCGCGGCAACCTCGTCCACGACCGACGCGCGGTCGCCGCGGCGACGAAGGCGTACAAGAAGAACACGCACGGCGCGAACGGGAGCCTGGCCTGGCTCAGCCGGACCCGGTACGGCGACGTGGCCGTGTTCGTGCGCGGCACGACCGCACCGAGGGCCGTGTCTCTCACCACGTTCGACCGGTCCGGCAGCGGGCCGTTCCGGATCGCGTACGCCCACGTGACAGGGCCGGACCAGGCCGGATTGGCCGATCCCGTCTTCGGCGAGCGCCCCCGCGCCGTATTCGTCCTCGACTTCGGTGCGCCGGCGTATTACTCGACGCGCCACGTGTTCACCGCCGACGGGACGCGCCGCGTCTGGCACAAGGTCAGGTTCCACGACGGTGCCGCGACGCTGCCCGTACCGGACGGCGACACGATGCTGGTCGCCGGCACCCGCCATCCGAAGTTGGGGGACATCGTGAGCGGCAACCCGCTCAGGTCTTCGAACGTTCCGGACCGCTCGCTCGGCTGGGGTCCCGCGCCGGCGCCCGGCGGCAGCCCGGAGACGCCGGTAGCGATCCCGGCGACACCAGGAGCAAGCGACCTGCCCTGGGCACGGCACGGCGGCGCGGCGAAGGTCCTGGTGGGCGCGCTGAAGTCGAGTCCCTACACCGACCCGCTCGCGTACTGGCCGGCCTTCCCGTCGGTGACCCCGTGGGTGGTGTACGGGCAGACACCGGCCGGGCAGCGGTTCGCGGTCGGCGAAGTGCAGTACGACAGCGAGCCGAGCCACATCTACGCGCTGGTCGGCGACACGGTGCGCTACGTCGGGGTGTCCGACCGGAACGCGACGCTGCCGGTGCGGGTGCGGCTGTCGGACGGCAGCTGGGTGGTGGCCGCGAAGGGCAGGGCGCTGGCCTACCGGGACAGGTCCGGCTGGCACGACGCGGGCCGGGACGCGGCGCTGCTGCCGAAGGGCGCCACCCAGGTACGGGTGGGCACGGTCACGATGCCCCTGGGCTGATCCGGTCCGGCACGCAGGTCCCGTGCGGCGGCACCCGCCCACGGGACCTGCGTGCGCCCGGTTCTGCCCGGCGACGCGGTGCCGGATCTGTGTTCCGGCCGGTTCTGTGCAGCGACCCGGTGACGGGATCTGCGTCACGCTGGGGTCGTTCTGTGCAGCGACACGCCGATGGAATCGGCGCGTCGCTGCACAGATGTCGGGGGTGCCGGGCGGGCCCGAAACCGGGGGCAGACATGGGCTGACCTGGGCGCCTACCATTCCCGCCATGGGCGACACCGTACGGATCGACCCGAGTGCCGTCGCGCATCTGGCGGGGCAGGTGCTGACGGCGTCGGAGCAGTTGGACGACGGCCTCCAGGCCGCGGGCCGCAGTTCGGCGGTGCCCTCGTCCGCGTTCGGCAACACCGCCGGCGCGGCCGGGGTGCACCGGGCGTACCAGGACGCCGTCGACGCGCTCGGCACCGCGTCGGGGCGGCTCGTCGAGGTGCTGCAGGGCGACACCGACCGGCTCTACCGGGTGGCCTTCTCGATGCGGCAGACCGACGACGACAACGCCCGGACCATCGACCCGGCACATCCACACGGACGGTGACCGATGGGCAGACCTGACACGGACCCCGGGAACGACGCCGACCCGCAGGAGCCCGAGCAGGCCCCGGTGGTCACGGCCGACCTGTGGCACCTCGGCGCCGACACCGCCGCCATCGACGCCGCCGCCCGCGGCTGGGCCGGCGTGCTGACGGCCGCGGGCACGAGCGCGTCCACGATGGACACTCCGGCCCGGAAGTTGGAACCGGACTGGTCCGGCGACACCGCCGAGACCTACCGCGACCATCGGGTCAAGCTCAGCGCCGACATCGCCGGGCTCGGCGACGTCGCGTCCGACCTCGACGCCCGCCTCGGCCTGATCTCCGGTTCGCTCGCCAAGGCGCAGGAACTGCTGGACGACGGGTGGGCGTCGATCAGCGGCGCCGTCCCGGCGACCTCGCTGCACGGCAGCGTCACCTTCCACCCGGAGACCGCCGCGCAGACGAAGCTGGTCAAGCGGGCCATCACCGACGCGGGTGAGGTGCGGGACTGGCTGGACGACGCGCTGTCCCGGGACGTCGGCGCCCTGGCCACCGCGGCGAAACCGCTGGCCGGCATCTCCACCACCTGGGCCCGCGTGGCAGAAGGCACCAACGACGGCTTCACCCTGCCGCCGGAGGCCACCGGCGGACCAGCCGTGATCGTCGACGGCGACCGGGTCATCGTGAACACCGGCACCGGCGACGACACCGTGTCGGTGGAGACGGACCCGGGCACCGGCCAGCAGGTCGTCACGGTCAACGGGAAGACGCTCACGTTCCCGCCCGGCCAGCAGATCACGGTGCGCGGCGGCGAGGGCAACGACACGATCTCGGTGCCGCTGGGCAGCCACCCGCGCCTGGTACTGCTGGGTGGCCAGGGCGACGACACCGTCCAGGGCGGCGCGGGCCGGGAGACGACGCTCGGCCTGTGGGGCGACGACAACCTGTACGGCGGCGCGGGTGACGACCGGATCAGCGGTGGCGCCGGTCGCGACTACGTCGAGGGCGACGCCGGCGACGACACCCTGACCGGCGGCGACGACAAGGACGTGATCTACGGGCTGGACGGTGCCGACACCGTCGACGCGGGCGAGGGCGACGACTACGTCGACGGCGGGCACGGCGACGACACGCTGACCGGTGGCGGCGGCAAGGACATCGTCTCCGGCGGCACGGGCGACGACACGGTGCGCGCCGGCGCCGGTGCCGACACCGTGTACGGCGGGGGCGGCACCGACAGCGTCGACGGCGGACCGGGCTCCGACACCACCTACGTGCAGACCGACGACACCACGGTGGACGCCGAGCACGTGGTGACCGTCGAGTACGAGCCGGACCTCGGCGACACCATCCACATCGAGGGCTCGCCGGAGTTCGTCGCCCGGATGCAGTCCGACCTGGAAACGCTGCGCAGCTCGCCCGACGGCCAGCTGATGCTGACCGAGCAGGACGACATCCACAACTCCAGCAAGGCGCCCGCGTCGGACTGGCCGGTGCTCGGGCACATCGCGTACCAGGGCGACGTGCTCACCATCAAGGAGACCCACGACGCCAACGGGTACGCGAGCTACCACCAGGTCGGGCCGGACTTCCATCCGCTGTCGAAGAGCTACACGGTGCAGATCAACCCCGCGTGGACCGGCGCGGCCGACTCGCCCCCGGTCGCCGTGCTGTACCACGAGCTGGGCCACGTCTACGACTACGGCAACGACACCACGGTCGACGGCAGCTACGACAACCCGGCCGACCCGGACCAGAACTGGGACGACGACAAGCAGCAGTGGGTCGGCGTGCCCAACGCCGAACGGGAGGCGGCCGGCCTGCCCGTCGACGACGACCACGACCCGGACACGCCGTACCGGATCGCGCCCGACCATCCGATCGAGTACACGGAGAACGGGCTGCGCCGGGAGATGGGCTTGCCGGACCGTCCGAAGTACGGGCAGTGATGGCGCCCGTCCCGCGAGGGACCGTGGTCCCGGTGCCGCGACGGACGGTGGTCCGCGTCCCGCGACGGTCCGGGGTCCGCGTGCCGCGACGGGCAGCGGTCCTGGTCGTCGCGGTGCTCGTCGCCGCGCTCGGGCTGGCCGCGTGCTCGGG
>JBAUUM010000465.1:0-7486 GCA_049582705.1 Actinocatenispora sp. | reverse complement strand
GATGACGGCGGCCGGCAGGCACCGACGGCCGTGGCCGGTACGGCGCCTCGGGGGTGTGGCCGGCCCGGGACCTGCCGGGGTGATGCTGGCCGGCGCGGTACTGGTGACTGTCGCGGCGCTCCTACTGTCGTTCGCCACCGCACCCGCGGCCACGTCGACCACCTGGCCGGCGAGCAGCTCCACCGTCGAACCGGCGCCGGTCCTGCGCCGTACACCGGCCGCGCGCCTGCCCACGTCGACCGGGCTGGCGCGCGCTCTGGGTCCACGCCTGTCCGACCGGCGGCTCGGCCCCGGTACCGGCGCGTCCGTGGTCGACGCCACGACCGGTCGGTCTCTCTACGAGACGAACGCCGGCGGTGCCCGTCCCCCCGGCTCCACCACCAAGCTGTGCACCGCGACCGCCGTTCTCGCCGCCCGAGGCCCCGGGTACCGGCTGACCACCACCGCCGTGACCGGTGCACATCCCGACGAGGTGGTACTGGTCGGCGGCGGCGACCCCACCCTGTCCGTCGCCGCGAACGGCGCGTACCCGGGGGCCGCGCGGCTGACCACGCTGGCGTTCCAGGTGCGGCGCGCGTGGCACGGCAGGCCACCGACCCGGGTGGTGATCGACGCCGACCTGTTCACCGGGCCCACTCTCGGCCCCGGGTGGGGGAAGGAGATCAGCGCGGACGGCTCGGGCGCACAGGTCACCTCGCTGATGGTCGACGGCGGCCGTACCGCGCCGCACTACGACCTGAACCGGTCCCGCCGGCCCGACCTCGACGCGGGGCGAAAGTTCGCTCAGCTGCTGGGTATCCCGGCCAGCCGGGTCACCCGCGGGGCGGCGCCGGCGGGTGCCCGTCGCCTCGGCCGGGTCCTCTCGCCGCCGCTGTCACATCTGGTGGAGACGATGCTGCGGGACGGCGACAACGTGCTCGCCGAGGCGCTGGCCCGGCAGGTCGCCCTGGCGGTCGGACAGCCGGCCAGCTTCGGTGGCGCCGCGCGCGCGGTGCGCTCCACGCTGGCCGGGCTCGGCCTGCCGGTTGCCGCCTTCCACGCCGTGGACGGCAGCGGGCTGTCGGCACGGGACCGGTTGTCCGCGACGTTCCTCACCCGGGTGCTGTCCGTGGTGGCGGGCGCGCACCGGCCCGCCCTGTCGAGCATCTTCTCCGGCCTGCCCGTCGCCGGTTTCAGCGGCAACCTCCAGCACCGGTACTCCGGGGGCGACGGTCGGCGTGCCCGCGGCGTACTGCGGGCCCGGACCGGCATCGGCTCCGGCAGTACCGCACTGGCCGGGTACGTGCTGGACGCGGACGGCCGGATGCTGGCGTTCGCCATGATCGCCGAGGGCGGCAGCGGTCCCGAGGGCCGGGCGACGGGACTGGACGACGCCGCCGCGACGCTGGCCGGCTGCGGCTGCGGCTGAGCCCCACACCCGGCCGTACCGGCACGCCGCGTCCGCTCGCCGATGGCGCCCGAAGAGTCGAGCCGTACCCGTGCAACCGCTGGCTACTCTGATATCGCAGCACGCAACGGACGGGGGGCGGCATGGACACGGTGACGGTCACCTTCCTGATCATCGGCGCGGTGGGCGTCGTCGTCCTCGCCGGGTCGCTGCTGCTCGGCGAGCTGCTCAGCTTCGGTCACGCCGACGCCGACGGCCCGTTCTCCATGCCCGCGATGGCCGGCTTCGTCGGCGCACTCGGCTTCGTCGGCGCCATCGCCGCCGCTCTCACGCCCGGCGGGCTGGCGGCCGAGGCGGCCGTGGGCGCGGTGGCGGGTCTGATCGCGGCGCTGCCCACCGGTTGGCTCGCCGTCCGCCTCACCGGGGCGGTGATGCGGATGCCCACCGACGCCACCCTGACCGCCCGCGACCTGATCGGCGTCACCGGCGTGGTGACCACGCCGGTACGGGCCGGCGGTTACGGCGAGGTCAGCCTGTCGGTCTCCGGTCAGCGCCTCAAGTACAACGCGCGGGCCGACCGCGCCCTCGCGATCGGCACTCCCGTGCTGGTGATCGACACACCCAGCTCGACAAGCGTGGTGGTCGAGGAGACCAGCGCGCTGTTCCCACCTGATCTCGGCTGAACCCAGCCCGAGTTGACTCTCCACAAGGGACAAGCATGAGCCCAATCGTCATCGGGATCGCCGGCATCGTCGTGCTGGTGATCCTGGTCGTCGCCCTGATCCTGTCCAGGATCAAGGTCGCCGGATCCAACGAGGCGTTCATCGTGACCGGCCGCAAGGGCAAGTCGACGGTGAACGCCGACGGACGCCGACTCACCGACCTGTCCGGCCAGAAGGTCGTGATGGGCGCGTCGGTGTTCGTGATGCCCGTGGTCCAACGGCTCCAGATCCTCGACCTGTCCAGCCGCCGGATCCCGGTCACGGTCGTCGGCGCGATCAACAAGCAGGGCATCACCTGCAATCTCGACGCCGTGGCGATCGTCAAGGTCGGCGGCACCGAGGACGCGATCCGCGCGGCGGCGCAGCGCTTCCTCGACCAGCAGAGCGAGATCGACGGCTTCACCAGCGAGGTGCTCGCCGGTGCGCTGCGGTCGATCGTCGGCCGGCTCACCATCGAGGAGATCATCCGGGACCGCGCCGCCTTCGCCTCCGAGGTCGCCGAGGAGGCCGAGAACTCCCTCACCAACCAGGGCCTGGTGCTGGACACGTTCCAGCTGCAGGACATCCGCACCGAGGGCGAGTACCTGAAGAACCTCGGTCGGCCGGAGGCGGCGCGGGCCGTCAAGGAGGCCGCGATCGCCGAGGCCACCGCGCGGCAGTCCGCGGAGCAGGAGCGGCTGCGCGCCGAGGAGGTCATCGCCGAGTCCGAGCGGAACCTGGCACTGAAGCGGGCCAGCATCCAGGCCGAGACCGACGCGGCGCAGCAGCGGTCCGCCGCCGCGGGTCCGCTCGCCAAGGCCGAGCGGGACCAGGCGATCCTCGCCGAGCAGGAGAAGGTCGCCCAGCGCAACGCGGAACTGACCGAGCGGAAGCTCGACACCGAGGTGCGCAAGCCGGCCGACGCGGCCCGGTACCGGGTCGAGCAGGAGGCCGAGGCGGCCAAGAACGCGGCGATCTTCCAGGCGGAGGCGAAGCGCCGGGCGACCGTCGAGGCGGCGCACGCCGACGCCGAGCAGGCCAGGCTGACCGGTGAGGGCGACAAGGCCCGTCGTGCCGCGCTCGCCGAGGCGGAGGCCATCGAGGGCGCCAAGCGCGGTGAGGCCGAGAAGCTGCGCCGCCAGGCCATCGCCGACGCGGTACAGCGCGAGGGTGAGGCCGAGGCGTCGGCGATCCTGGCCCGCGGTACCGCGGAGGCCGAGGCCATGCGGCAGCGGGCCGAGGCGTTCAGCCGGTACGGCGAGGCCGCCGTGCTGGAGATGATGACGACGGTGCTGCCGCAGGTCGTGGAGGCCGCCGCCAAGCCGATGGCCAGCATCGACAAGATGACCGTCATCTCCACCGACGGGGCGAGCGCGGTGACCAAGTCGGTCGCGTCGACCGTGGCGCAGGGTCTCCAGCTCGGCACGGACCTGACCGGCATCGACATCGCCGCCGTACTCGCGAAGCTCGGCAACCGGACCAACGGCTCCGTGCCGGCCGGGCCGACCGGCGTGGTCGAGGCCGCGCCCGAGGCCTGATCCGTCGGGCGTCGGTCCACGACCGGCGCCCCGACCGAGGGCCGCGACACCGGCCACTGGTGGTCCCGACGACCGACGCCGCACCGACCCGAGGGTCGGTGCGGCGTCGTCGCGTCCGGGCAGGGGCGACATCAGACCACCTGGAAGTTCCCCATCATCGCCATGTCCTCGTGCTCCAGGTTGTGACAGTGCAGCATGTACCGGCCGCGGAAACCGGTGAACCGGACCAGAACCTCGACCACCTCGTACGGTCGCAGGTCCACCACGTCCTTCCAGCCGGCGTCGGCGGCCGACGGCGGCCGGTTGTCCCGGCTGACCACCTGGAAGTGCGCCAGGTGGGTGTGCACCGGATGGTGGAAGTCGCTGGAGAAGACCCACCGTTCCACCGTGCCCAGCCTCGGCCGGGCCAGGTACGTGGACGGGTCGAACACCTGGCCGTTGACGGTCCACCGCTTACCGCCGTCGCCGGAGGTCAGCCGGAAGTCGAACCGTCGGGTGGTGACCGCCCGGCCCGCGGACAGCGTCTCGAAGTCGCAGAGCCGTGCCGGCACCCGCGAGTCGTCGGACGCCCGGCGGGTCACCCGGAACCGCATCACCCGCGCGGTACGGCCGGAGCCGAGACGGTTCGTCATCGTGACGACGCTGCCCGGGCGGACTCCGGAGAAGTCGACCACCACGTCTGCGCGTTCCGCCGGCGCCATGGTGAGACTGCGGCGGCGTACCGGCCGGGCGAGCAGCCCCTGGTCCGAACCGACCTGGACGAACTCGTCGCCGGTGGAGAGCGCCAGCTCGTAGCGGCGCGCGTTGGAGGCGTTCACCACCCGGAACCGGTAGCGGGTCGCGGTCACCTCCAGCTCGGGCCAGGGCGCCCCGTTGACCAGGATCACGTCACCCTGCACGCCCTGCATGTACGCCCTCCGCACGCCGGGCGTCATGGTCAGCGACGGGTCCAGGGCCGGGTACGCGAACGAGCCGTCCTCGCCGAACGACCGGTCGCAGATCAGTAGCGGGATCTCGCGGTCGCCCCTGGGCAACGGCAGCGCGTCGTCCTCGTCGTCACGCACCACGAACATGCCGACCAGTCCCCGCCACACCTGCGGCGCGGAGAAGTCCATCCGGTGGTCGTGGTACCAGAGCGTGGCGGCCCGCTGCGCCAACGGATACCGGTACTCCTTGACCCCCTGGTGCAGCGTCCAGTCGCCCGGCCGGACCGTCATCGGCATGCCCGCCGAGTGCTGTGTGTGCGGGTCGAACGTGCCGCCCACCGGTACCACCAGGTCGGTGGGGTAGCCGTCGGAGTCGGCCGGTGTCACGCCGCCGTGCAGGTGGGTCGAGGTGGGTTGCGGCAGCTCGTTGCGCACCCGTACGGAGATCTCCCGTCCGGAGCGCGCCTCGAACGTGGTACCGGGGAACGTGCCGTCGTAGCCCCAGACCTTCGTCGACGTGCCGGGCAGGATCTCGGCGGTGCCGATCTTCTCGGTCACCTCGTACCGGTCGACACCGTCGGAGCCGCGCACCGGCTTCGCGACCCGGGGGATCGGCAGCGGCACCCGGAACGCGGCGGGCGGTGGCGCCGCGCTGGGCAGTACCACGCCGGCGGTCTCGGTGGTCGAGCCGCAGCCGGCGACGGTACCGCCGGCGGCGACCGCAACGCCGGTACCGCCGAGCACGCCGAGGAATCGCCGACGGTTCACCGGGCACCTCGCCGCAGCCGGGCGCCCCGTCCCAGGCACGCCCACCAGGCGAACAGCAGCGCGACTCCGAAGAGCGCGGTCCCGAGCGGGATGTGCACGGCGAGGGCACGGGTGCCGCCCGTGGCGAGCTGCGCGACGACCAGTACCAGTTCGACGGCCGTGAAGAGCATCGGCCACCAGCTGCCGCGTCCCGGCCGCCACAGCAGCACGGCCGCGACGAACTGGAGCGGCAGCAGCATGAAGAGGATGCCGCCGACGGCGGCGTGCCCGGTCAGGTAGGACACCCGGCCGGTGACGAACAGCCCCGCGGTGACCGGCTGCACCAGTACCAGCAGCGCGACCAGCGCCGACACCACCCGCAGCGCCAGCACGTACCCGAGCGGCACGGGTCGGGGTATCCCGTGGTCCATGTCGGCCGTCGCGGCCTGCCCCGTTACCTCCACTGCGCCGTCCCCTCACGCACCGTGCCGATTTGTCGTACCGAAAGTCGTCCGCGGATCATCCTGGGGCACCGGCGGTCCGGCGTCATCGGTCCGGCGAAGACCTCCGGGAATCTTCCTGGGTGGTACGTAGGGGGTCGGGGCGCTGGCCGGCGGCGGGCTCGGGGGCGGACCCGGCGTACGCCCATCGGAGTACGGGTCGGCGGCGCGGGCGCAGCCGACAGCGGGCCGCGATACTCCGCGTACCGGATTGTTCGCGGTTTGTGCCCCGCGTGACAGCGCGCTACGTCGTAAGCTCGCCAGAGTGCCGAGCCAGCGGAACCTCCGTGCGATCCTGACCAGTCAGGGATTTCGCCGGCTGCTCGCCGCCCGCCTCACCAGCCAGTTCGGTGACGGCCTGTTCGCCGGGGCGCTGGCCGGCAGCATCCTGTTCAACCCGGACCGGCAGACCGAACCGCTGGCCATCGCCACCGGGTTCGCCGTACTCCTCCTGCCGTACTCGCTGCTCGGCCCGTTCGTGGGCGTCTTCCTCGACCGGTGGAAGCGCCGCAACGTCCTGGTGTACGCGAACCTGCTGCGAATGGCACTCGCGCTGCCGGCGGCGGTCCTGCTGCTCACCGGCCATCAGGTCGTGCTGCTGGCGCTGCTCGCCCTGCTGGTGATCGGGATCAACCGGTTCATCCTGGCCGGGCACTCGGCGGCACTGCCGCACGTGGTGGACGGTCAGCGGCTGATCACCGCCAACGCCCTGTCGCCCACCCTCGGCACGGTCTGCAACTCCGTCGCGCTCGGCGTGGCCGCGCTGGTCCAGCTGGCCGTACTGCCCGGAGCTCCCGGGTACGCCGTGCTGGCCGGCGGCGCGGCGGTGGGCTACCTGCTGTCCGCCCTGCTGGCGAAGGTCTCGTTCCGCGCGCCGGACCTCGGCCCCGGCCCGACGGAGCAGCCGGCCGGCCGGATCCGCGACGAACTGCTCGTCGTGGCGCGCGGCACGGTCTCCGGGCTGCGGCACCTGGCGCAGCGGCCGGCCTCGGCGAGCCTGCTGGTCGCCCAGTCGGCGTACCGGGTGCTGTACGGCATGCTGACCGTCGCCGCGCTGCTGCTGTACCGCAACTTCTTCGGCTCCGCGGACAGCCACTCGATGATCGGTCTGGCCCAGGTGGTGGTCGCCGGTGGGCTCGGTTCGTTCGTCGGCGCCATGATCACCCCACCCGCGGCCCGGCGGCTCGGCGGCCGCGGCTGGGTGACTCTCGTGCTGTCCGGCTCCGGCGTACTGGTGGTCGTGCTCAGCGCACCCTTCGTCGAGGAGTTGCTGGTCGTGGCGGTGTTCGCGATCAACATCGCCGCCCAGGGCACCAAGATCGTGGTGGACACGACGGTGCAGCGCGAGTGCGCCGACGAGTTCCGTGGCCGGATCTTCAGCCTCAACGACACGGCGTTCAACGGCTGCTTCGTGGTCGGGCTGTTCGTCGGCGCGCTGGTGCTACCGCCGGACGGGCATTCGCTGCCGGCGCTGCTCGTGACCGGCGCCGGCTACCTGGTCGTCGGGCTCGGGTACGGCCTGGTGTCGGGCCGGGTGAACCGGCGGTCGGCACCGGAGCCGGACCGGAACGTCCCGCTCACCAGCGGCAAGGCGTGACGCGTCCGGCCGGTCGGCTCACGCGGGCGGCTGGTACCCCGGCGGGTACTGGCCCGCGGCGCCGGGCTGCCCGCTGACCGGGGGGCCGCC